>DATBEA010000517.1:0-6637 GCA_036276215.1 Usitatibacter sp. | reverse complement strand
CATCCTCGTGCCGAATGCCGACATCGAGCCTACGCTCGACGCCCTGCGCGAGCTCCCGGGCGTCGGGGAATGGACTGCGCAATACATCGCGATGCGCGCGCTCTCGTGGCCCGACGCATTCCCGCACCCCGACGTCGCCGTGCTGAAGGCGATGAAGGAAGCGAAACCCGCGGCCGCGCTCGCGGCCAGCGAAACCTGGAGGCCGTGGCGCGCGTATGCCGTGCTGCACCTCTGGAAAAGCCTGGAGACCCTGCCATGACGCAATACGCCCGCATCGCCACGCCCGCCGGAACGCTCTTCGCCACCGCCGCGAACGGCGCGATCACCGGAATCTATTTCGAGGGCCAGAAGTATTTTCCCGCCATGACCGGGTGGGATGAGGACGCGAGGGCCGCGCCGCTCGCCGAATGCGTGCGCCAGCTCGGGGAGTACTTCGAGGGGAAGCGCACCACGTTCGACCTTCCGCTCGCGCCCGAAGGCACCGATTTCCAGCGCCGCGTATGGCGCGAGATCGCACGCATCCCGTTCGGCGAGACGGTGAGCTACGCCGAGCTCGCGGCACGCGCAGGCGCACCGGGATCGGCTCGCGCGGCCGGCGCGGCAACGGGACGCAATCCCATCACCCTCGTGGTGCCGTGCCACCGCGTCGTGGGCACCGACGGCAGCCTCACGGGCTACGCGGGCGGCCTCGCGCGGAAGACTCGGCTCCTGGAAATCGAGGGCGTGCTGCAGGCTTCCCTGGTTTGAGGCCCGCGGATCTCGCGCGCCTCGTGGCGCTCGCCGCCATGTGGGGCGGCTCGTATCTCTTCATGCGCTACGCGGTGCCGCAATTCGGCCCCGTGGCGCTGATCGAGCTGCGGGTCACGATCGCCGGGCTCGCGCTGTGGGCATGGCTCATGGTCACGCGGCGCGCGGTCGGATGGCGCGCGCACTGGCCCGCGTACCTCTTCGTGGGGGCGGTCGGGCTGGCGCTCCCGTTCGTGCTGATCGCGCAGGCGGTGACGGTGATCGACGCATCGACGGCGGCGATCCTGAACGCGCTCTCGCCGCTGTTCGCCTCGGTCACGGCCGCCCTCTGGATCCGCGAGCCGCTCACGGCGCCGAAGCTGGGAGGCATCGCGCTTTGCATCGCGGGCACCGCCGTGCTGGTCGGATGGACGCCGAAACCCATGACGGCGCAGGAGCTCGTCGCGGCATCGTGCTCGGTCGCGGCCACCGCGATCTATGGCTACACGATCGTGTTCACGAAGGTGAAGCTGAAGGGCGCGAGCCCGCTCGGCACGGCCGCGGCGACGCTCCTCATGGCCGCGGCATCGCTCGCGTTCCTCCTGCCGTTCGCGCCGCCATCGCATGCGCTCGCAGACATCCCCGCCCTCTCGTGGATCGCCGCCCTGGGCCTCGCGCTCGTCTCCACCACGGTCGCGTTCATCTTCTACTACCGGCTGATTGCGGACGTGGGGCCGGTGAAGGCCATCACGGTGACGCTCCTCGTGCCGATCTTCGGGATGGTCTGGGGCGTGATGTTCCTCGGCGAGCCGCTCACTCCCGGGCGCATCGCGGGCTGCGTGATCATCCTCGCGGGCTGTTCGCTCATCCTCGGGCTCGTATCGTTTCGCCGGAGCGCCCCGACTCATCTGCGGTAATCTGCGTTCATCCGCGTTTCCAGAGCTTTTCTTCCGCGTCACCCCGTGCCCAACCGCCTCGCGAACGAAACCAGCCCGTACCTGCAGCAGCATGCGGACAATCCCGTGGATTGGTACGCATGGGGCGAGGAAGCGCTCGCGGAGGCGAAGCGCACCGGCAAGCCGATCCTGCTCTCCGTGGGCTACTCCGCGTGCCACTGGTGCCACGTGATGGCGCACGAGTCGTTCGAGGACCCGGCGATCGCCGCGGTGATGAACGACAACTTCGTGAACATCAAGGTCGACCGCGAGGAGCGGCCCGACATCGACCAGATCTACCAGCTCGCGCAGGCCATGCTCACCGGCCGCAACGGCGGCTGGCCGCTCACGATGTTCCTCACGCCCGACCAGCTTCCGTTCTACGGCGGGACCTACTTCCCGAACGTGTCGCGCTATGGGATGCCCGCCTTCCCCGACCTGCTGAAGCGCGTGCGCGCCTTCTACGACCAGCATCCCGGCGACGTGCGCGAGCAGGGCGCGGAGCTGTCGGCGGCGCTCGCGCGCACCTCGCCCGGCGGCGGCGCGAAGGTCACCGAGCTGAGCGCCGAGCCGCTGGATGCCGCGCTCGACTACCTGGAGCAGAGCTTCGACGCCATCCATGGCGGCTTCGGTTCCGCTCCCAAGTTCCCGCACCCCGACGCGATCGAGCTCCTGCTGAGGCGGTATGCGTCGAACGGCGACGGGCGCGCCCTCGAGATGGCCGCGTTCACGCTGCGGCGCATGGCCGAGGGCGGCATCTACGACCAGCTGGGCGGCGGTTTCGCGCGCTACAGCGTGGACGAGCGCTGGGCGATCCCGCACTTCGAGAAGATGCTCTACGACAACGGCTGGCTGCTCGGCCTCTACGCCGACGCGTGGAGCCTCACGCGCGAGCCGCTCTTCGCGCGGGTGTGCGACGAGACGTGCGCGTGGGTCATTCGCGAGATGCAATCGCCCGGCGGCGGCTACTACTCCTCGCTCGATGCCGATTCCGAGGGCGAGGAGGGCAGGTTCTACGTGTGGAGCGTGGACGAGGCGCGCTCGCTCCTCGACAGCGAGGAATTCGCGCTCGCCTCCCGCGTGTACGGATTCGACGGCCCGCCCAACTTCGAGGGCCACGCCTGGAATCCCGTCGTGGCGCGGCCCCTCGATGAAGCCGACACGCGAGCGCGCGAAGTCCTGGACCGGGCGCGGCGAAAGCTCTTCGACGCCCGATCCCTGCGCGTGCGCCCGGGGCGCGACGAGAAGGTGCTCGCATCGTGGAACGCCCTCATGATCCGCGGCATGGCGCACGCGGCGCGCATCTTCGGCCGGGGCGACTGGCTCGCATCGGCGCGCGGCGCGCTCGATTTCACGCGCCGCACGCTCTGGAAGGACGGCCGGCTGCGCGCCACCGCCCGCGACGACCGCGCCCATCTCGACGCGTACCTCGACGACCATGCATACCTCCTCGCCGCGCTCCTCGAGATGCTCCAGTGCGATTTCCGCGCCGACGACCTCGCCTGGGCGCGCGAGGTGGCGCAGCTCCTGATGGACCATTTCCACGACCCCGCGGGCGGCGGCTTCTTCTTCACCGCCCACGGCCACGAGCCGCTCATCCATCGCCCGAAGCCCGGTCCGGACAACGCAACGCCCTCGGGCAACGCGGTGGCGGCGCTCGCGCTGAACCGCCTCGCCTTCCTCATCGGCGAGATGCGCTACGCCGAAGCCGCGCGCGACACCGTGACGCTCTTTTTCGGGGCGATGGAGCGCCACGCCGGCTCCTTCGGCACCCTGCTCGCCGCCCTCGAGGAGCAGCTCACCCCGCCGCGCACGCTGATCGTGATGGGCGACTCCGGCGACACGGCGCCCTGGCACGAGCTCCTCGACACGGCCTACCTTCCGTCCACGCTCACGCTCTACCCGGGCGGATCGGCCGCGGGGCTGCCCGAGGCGCTGGCAAAGCCCGCGGCCGCGCGGCCCCAGGCCTGGCTTTGCGAGGGTGCCCGGTGCCTCGCGCCCATCGACGACCCGGCCCGATTGCGCGACGCGCTGTCTTTGCCCACAATCGCGCCTTCCATCGCCCGCCCATCACCGTCCAGGAGCCCGGAATGAAGACCTCGCTCGCCCTCGCCGTCCTGCTCGCCGCGTTCGCCGCGCCCGCGAGCGCCGATGAAGCCCTCGCCGCGAAAAGCGGCTGCCTTGCCTGTCACGCCGTGGACAAGAAGGTCGTGGGCCCGTCGTACAAGGAAGTCGCCGCGAAGTACCGGGGCGACAAGGGCGCGGCGGCGAAACTGGAGAAGAAAGTGAAGGAAGGCGGCGTGGGCGTCTGGGGCCAGATCCCGATGCCGCCCAACAGCCAGGTGGCCGATGCGGACATCAAGAAACTCGTCGCCTGGGTGCTCTCGCTCAAGTAGCGATTCCCCGGCGAATTGACATTCGGGGCCGCAACTTCCCATAATCTCGGCCTTTCCGCGTCAACCCTGCCCCGTCACCCCATTCAGGAGTGCTTTCCATGAAAAGCTCCCATAAGCTCAGCATTGCCGTTGCGCTCGCCCTCGGGCTTGCCGCCTGCGGCCAGAAGGAAGAAGCCAAGAAGGCCGAGGCTCCCGCCGCCCCGGCCGCACCCGCCGGCATGACCGTCACCATCGCCCACGCGGGTCCGCTTACCGGCTCCATCGCCCACCTCGGCAAGGACGACGAGAACGGCGTGGCGCTGGCGATCGCCCAGGCGAACGACCAGAAGATCAACATCGGCGGCCAGCCGGTCACCTTCAAGATGATGAGCGAGGACGACCAGGCCGATCCGAAAGTGGGCACCACCGTGGCGCAGAAGCTCGTCGACGCCAAGGTCGCCGCCGTAATCGGCCACCTGAACTCCGGCGTCTCGATTCCCGCCTCGGAGATCTATTCGAAGGCCGGCATCCCGATGATCTCGGGCTCGGCCACCAACCCGCAGCTCACCGAGCGCGGCATGAAGACCGTGTTCCGCACGGTGGGGCGCGACGACCAGCAGGGCCCGGCGATCGCCGCCTACATCGCCAACGAGCTGAAGGCCAAGAAGGTCGCGCTCATCGACGACAAGACCGCCTACGGCGAGGGCCTCGCCAACGAGGTGGAGAAGACGCTGAAGGCCGACAAGGTGAACGTGGTGAGCCGCGAGCGCACCACGGACAAGGAAACCGACTTCAAGGCGATCCTCACCAAGATCAAGGCGAAGAACCCCGACGTGATCTTCCACGGCGGCATGGACGCCACCGGCGGCCCGCTGCTCAAGCAAGCGCGCGAGCTGGGCATCAAGGCGGTCTTCGCGTTCGGCGACGGCGCGTGCACCGACGAGATGGGCAAGCTCGCCGGCGCCGCGGCCGAGGGCATGGTGTGCTCGCAGGCGGGACTGCCGCGCGAGGCCGCCAGCAAGGATTTCGTGAGCGCCTTCAACGCGAAGTTCGGCGAGATCAAGCAGTACGCGCCCTATTTCTACGACGGCACCAACGCCATCATCGAGGCGATGAAGAAGGCCAACTCGACCGACCCGGCCAAGTTCACGCCCGAGATGTTCAACATCTCGTTCACGGGCGCCACCGGCAAGGTGGAGTTCGACGCCAAGGGCGACCGCAAGGACGCCGAGATGACGATCTTCAAGCTGAAGAACGGCAAGGTCGTCCCGATCTCGATCGTGAAGAACGGGGTGGCCACGCCCTTCACCGGCGCCGCGCCCGCCGCAGCCCCGGCAGCCGCAGCCCCTGCCGCCGCCCCGGGCACCGCGCCCGCGCCGGCAGCGAACAAGGGAGATACCGCGAAAAAAGACGAAGCCAAGAAAGACGAGAAGAAGAAATAACAAGGCGGGCCTACCCGTCACCGACTGGCGGCACCTTCGGGTGCCGTTTTTTTTGCTTACAATCCCCGCTTGGACATCTTCCTCCAGCAGATCGTCAACGGCCTCACGCTGGGGTGCGTCTACGCCGTCGTGGCGCTGGGCTACACGATGGTCTACGGGATCATCCAGCTCATCAACTTCGCCCACGGCGAGGTGGTGATGATCGGCTGCATGGTCGCCTTCTCGGTGATCGTGGCGCTCGCCCCCATGGGGCTGCCGCCGATGCTGGTCGTCACCCTCGGGACGCTCGTCGCGATTCCCGTGTGCATGGGGGTCGGGTACGCGGTCGAGCGCATCGCGTACCGGCCGCTGCGCAGCGCCCCGCGCCTCGCGCCCCTCATCACCGCGATCGGCGTCTCCATCGTGCTGCAGCACCTGGCGCTCCTCGTGTGGAGCCGCAACATCATCGCCTTCCCGCAGATCATCGAGCTCAAGCTCTACCACCTCGGCAGCGGCGACTCGAGCGCGGCCATCAGCAACGTGCAGGTGGTGATCATCTTCCTGTCGTTCGCGATGATGGCGGGGCTGCTGGTCCTCGTGCACAAGACGAAGATCGGCATCGCCATGCGGGCGACCTCGCAGAACCCGCAGGTCGCCGGCCTCATGGGCGTGGACATCAACAAGGTGATCTCGGTCACGTTCATGATCGGCTCGGCGCTGGGCGCGGTCGCGGGCGTGATGGTCGGCACCTACTACGGCATCGCGCATTACCAGATGGGGTTCCTGCTGGGGTTGAAGGCCTTCTCCGCCGCGGTGCTGGGCGGGATCGGCAACCTCGCGGGCGCGGTGCTCGGCGGGATCCTCATGGGGCTGATCGAGGCCCTCGGCGCGGGCTACGTGGGCGACTTCACGAATGTCTGCGCCCTCGACCAGTGGCTTCCGGGATTCACCGATGCCTGCGCGCAGGCTCCCGAGGGAAGCCTCTTCGGGAGCAACTACAAGGACGTGTACGCGTTCATCGTGCTGATCCTGGTGCTGGTGTTCCGCCCGCAAGGATTACTCGGCGAGCGCGTCGGCGACCGGGCGTGATCATGCGTTATCGAGTTATTCATTCGCAAATCCGTGAAAGCGCCGATGAACGCCGATACCACGCCGATGGCCGCCGATTTGCAAAGAGAAA
>DATBEA010000516.1:0-6112 GCA_036276215.1 Usitatibacter sp. | reverse complement strand
GTGCTCGCCAACGGCGCGCAGTCCACGACCAATCCCAACAGCTACTCGGGCGACCTCTTCAGGACGACGGGCCCCTCCTTCGATTCCGCGACCTGGGTTTCGGGGAACGTGGTCGCGACCAAGGTGGGCACCGCGGCCTTCACGTTCTCGGACAAGGACACGGGGACCTTCGACTACACCGTGAACGGGGTGTCGCAGTCCAAGCCCATCGTCCGCGAGGTGTTCGGCAGCCCCGTGCCCACGTGCACGCAGTCGGGCTCGCCCAGCTCCACGAACTACCAGGACCTCTGGTGGCACTCTGGCGGCACGGAGTCCGGTTGGGGCATCAACATCACGCAGCAGGGTGCGGTGATCTTCGCCACGTGGTTCACGTACGACAGCACCGGCAAGGGCCAGTGGATCGTGATGGCGCAGGGAACGCAGGGCGCGGGCAACAGCTGGTCGGGCAAGCTCTACAGGACCAAGGGACCCGCGTTCAACTCGAGCACGTTCGACCCGAACCAGGTGGTCGCCACCGAAGTCGGCAGCGGCACGTTCACGTTCACCGACGCCTCCAACGGCACTTTCGCCTATACCGTGAACGGCATCTCGCAGACCAAGCCCATCACGCGCGAGATCTTCACCCCGCCCGCCTCGGTCTGCAACTAGTAAAAGGGGTCAGAGCCCTTTATCGGCGGGTGATAAAGGGCTCTGACCCCTTTATCATTGCGGCTTCGCTTTCCGCCGGAGTCCGCGCCATGAAGTCCCTTCGCCTCGCCGCCCTCCTTTTACTCGCCCTCGCGCTGGGCGCGCGGGCGGCCGACCTGGCGCCCCCCAGGGGTGTTACGCGCGTGGCGGTCGTAGAGGGGATCACCGAGTACGACCTCGCCAACGGGCTTCGCGTGCTCTTCGCACCGGACGCCTCCAAGCCCACGACCACCGTCAACACGACCTACCTCGTGGGCTCGCGCATGGAGCACTACGGCGAGACCGGCATGGCGCACCTCCTCGAGCACCTGATGTTCAAGGGCACGCCGAAATACCCGCAGGTGTGGAAGGACTTCACGCGCCTGGGCCTTCGCGCCAACGGCAGCACCTGGGTGGACCGCACCAACTACTTCGCGAGCTTCGCGGCGAGCGACGCCACCCTCGAGTGGTACCTCTCGTGGTCGGCCGACGCGATGACGCACTCCTTCATCGCGCGCAAGGACCTGGACAGCGAGATGACCGTGGTGAGGAACGAGCTCGAGTCGGGCGAGAACAACCCGATCCGCGTGCTGCTGCAGCGCTCGATGTCGGCCGCCTACATCTGGCACAACTACGGCAAGTCCACGATCGGCGCGCGCGCCGACGTGGAGAACGTGAACATCGACCACCTGCAGGCCTTCTACCGCCGCTATTACCAGCCCGACAACGCGGTGCTGATCGTCGCAGGCAAGTTCGACGAGGCGAAGACGCTCGCCTTCATCGCGAAGACCTTCGGCGCGATCCCCCGGCCCAAGCGCACGCTGGAGCCCACCTACACGATCGAGAACACGCAGGACGGCGAGCGCACCGTCGTGGTCCGCCGCGTGGGCGACACGCAGATCGCGATGGCGACCTACCATATCCCCGCCGAGGCGAGCCCCGACTACGCCGCGACGGAGCTGCTGGGCACCATCCTCGGCGACACCAACACCGGGCGGCTGCACAAGACGCTCGTCGAGACCCACGAGGCCGCGGCGGTCTTCCCGATCGTCTTCGGCTTCAAGGAGCCCGGCGTCTCGATCTTCATCGCGCAGCTTCCCGGCGACGCCTCGCTCGACAAGGCGAAGGCCACGATGCTCGCCACCCTCGAGGGCGTGGCGAAGGAGCCGATCACGCAGGCCGAGCTCGACCGCGCCCGCACCAAGTACCTGAAGGACTTCGAGCTCACGGCGAGCGATCCCGAGAAGGTCGGCGTGGCGCTCTCCTCGTCGATCTCCCAGGGCGACTGGCGGCTCTTCTTCCTCGAGCGCGACCGCGTGCGCAACGCCAAGCTCGAGGACGTGCAGCGCGTCGCGACCCAGTACTTCGTCGCCGAAAACCGAACGCTGGGCCTCTTCATCCCGACGCCCAAGCCCGAGCGCGCACCCACCCCGGCCTTCGTCGATGCGGGTCCCATGGTCAAGGACTACAAGGGCGATCCGGCCGTGGCGCAGGGCGAGGTTTTCGTGGCCACCCCCGACAACATCGAGGCGCGCACCCAGCGCTTCGCGCTCGCCGACGGGATGAAGGTCGCCCTCGTTCCCAAGCGCACGCGCGGCGCCACCGTGAACGCCGACATCGTGCTGCGTTTCGGCGACGAGAAGTCGCTCTTCGGCCAGGAGATGGCCGCGCAGATGGCCGCCCAGATGCTCGAGCGCGGAGCCGCCGGCATGACGCGCCAGGAGATCCACGACCAGCTCGACAAGCTGAAGGCGCGAGTGAATTTCTCGACGCCCGCGGCCTCGTTGCTCAACGTCACCATCGAGACCACCCGCGAGAACCTCCCTGCCGTGCTTCGCCTCGTGGTGAAGCTCATGCGCCAGCCCGCCTTCCCGCCGGCCGAGCTCGACCAGCTGAAGAACGAGGAGATCACGGGGATCGAGTCGCAACGCAAGGAGCCCAACGCGCTCGGGCGCCTCGCGCTGCAGCGCCACGGCAATCCCTATCCGAAAGGCGACGTGCGCTACGTGTGGGACTTCGACGAATCCATCGGCGAGGCGCGCGGCGTCACACCCGAGGCGTTGAAGGCGTTCCACGACCGCTTCTACGGCGCCGACCACGGCGAGGTGGCGATCGTGGGCGACATGGACCCGGCCGCCACGCGCGCGCTCCTCACCGAGCTCTTCGGCGACTGGAAGAGCAGCGTGCCTTACGCGCGCGTGCCTCGCCCCTACTACGACGTGAAGCCCGAGCCGATCCGCATCGAGACCCCCGACAAGGCCAACGCGTACTTCACCGCGGGCATGCAATTCCGGATGCAGGACACCGACCCCGACTACCCGGCGATGCTGGTGGCCAACCGGCTCCTGGGCGGCGGTCCCGGCTCGCAGCTCTGGCAGCGCATCCGCGAGAAGGAAGGCCTTTCCTACGGGATCGGCAGCGGCCTCACCGTCAGTCCCTACGAGCAGCGCGGAAGCTTCACCATCGGCGCCATCTACGCCCCGCAGAACCTCGCGCGCCTGGAGAAGGCATACGACGAGGAGCTCGCGTCGGCGGCGACGCAGGGATTTTCCGAGGAGAAGCTGCGCGACGCGAAGAGCGGCCTCCTGCAGGCGCGCACGCTGCAACGCGCGCAGGACGCACAGCTCGCCGACACGCTCACCGACCGACTCGACGTGGACCGCACCCTCGCCTACGACAAGAAGGTGGACGCGGACATCGCGGCCGTCACGCTCGCGCAGGTCAACGCCGCGTTCCGCAAGTACGTCGATCCCGCGAAGCTCACCACCGTGCGCGCGGGCGATTTCGCGAAAGGAGCCGCGAAGTAGCGCGCTAGCGCTTGGGGGGCTTGCCGTTCACCTGGCGAGCGACCTCGTCTTCGAGCGTACGCGCGCGCTGCTCGTCCAGCTTGCGGTAGGTCGTTTCGCCGGCATTGCGCGGGCGCGGGTCGTTGGAGGGCGCGGATGCGGCGGCGGGTGTGTCGTCATCCACCGAGCCATTCGAGGTCCGGGGCTGCGCAGCGACCGCGGCCTCCGCGGAGGCCGCCGCGGCGTGCTCTGTTCCCACCGTCTGGCTGATGCGCGATGCCGCGAGCGCCACGGTGAGGCCCTCGCCGTAGGCGTGGGGCGACGTGACGATCCCGATGAGGTTGCCGCGCACGTCGAGCACCGGGCTGCCATTGGGAATCTTCCCCGGCAGCACGAGCACGTACGCCTTGCCGCCATGGGCGTCGGCGATGGGGCGCGTCACGTGCCCTTCCTTCAGCTCCGTGGGCCTGGGCCCCAAGCGCACCACCGTGTAGATCTTCTCGCCGGGCGCGGGCTCGCCCACGCGCAGCTTCGCCACCACGTCGTTGGAGTCCTTCACGCGAAGCATGCAGATGTCGCGCTCGACGTCGGCCCGCGCCATGTCGGCCCGCGCGGCCTTGGCGCCGGATCCCACCATGATCTGCGCGCCCGCCGCGAGCGCATGGCACGGCGTGACCATCTCGTGCTGCGCGGTGGCGATGGCGACCCCGATCTGCGCGATCTCCCCGGAGATGCGCGTCTCCTGCATCGGAGAGACGAGCTGCTCGCCCAGGGCGAGGATCTGCTCGGGAGGCAACGGCTCGGAGGCCGCCTCTTCCTTCGTGCGCGCCGCATACATGGACGCCACGGCCGCGGCGGCGATGAGGACCGCGACCCCACCCACCAGCGCGCCCATGCGGCGCGCCGGGCGCTGGGTGGCCGCGACGCGCAGCGACTTGTCGTACTCGTCGCGCCTCGCCGGATCGGAGAGGGTTTCGTAGGCCACCTTCGCGCGCGCCGCGAGGCGGGCGTCGGGTGCGGCCGTTTCGGACGCGAGTTGCGAAGTGATGCGCTTGTAGGCGCGGGTGATGTCGGTCGCCTTGGCCTCACGCGAGACGCCGAGCACGTCGTACAGCGTGTTCTTCCTGGCCTGCGGGCTCTTGTTTTCCGGCATGGGATCTGCCCTCTATGCGAGGCGGCAATTATCGCCCAACAAGGCATCGATCCGCCCAACGCGAGAAGGTTTCCAGCATCTCTTCACGAACTTCGCCATCCGTGCGGCCTGTGCGTGCCGGCACGTGAAACGAATGGTCGGCATCGTCGAATGTGACGAGTGTCGCCCGCGGCCCGAGGCCTTCGATCACGGGCCGCAGCAGCGAAAGCTCGGCCAGCGTGTCGCGCGTTCCCTGGAGGAACAACATCGGCACCTCGACGTGCGCGAGATGCGCGGCGCGCTCGTTCGAGGGCTTGCCCGTCGCGTGCAGCGGAAAGCCCAGGAAGGCGAGGCCGCGCACGCCCGGAAGCGGGGCGGCCGCCTGCGCCTGGGAAGTCATGCGTCCTCCGAAAGACTTGCCTCCGGCGAAGAGCGGCAACCCCGGAAACGCCTTTGCCGCCTCGTCCACCGCCTCGCGCACGCGGGCCTGCGCGGCCTTGGGTGGGTCGGGCCGCTTCGAGCCCTGCTCCATGTAGGCGAACTCGTAGCGCAGCACCGCGATGCCGCGGGCGGCGAGGCCCCTGGCGAACGCTTCCATGAACGGGTGGCGCATGCCCGCTCCCGCGCCGTGCGCGAGCACGTACGCGGCACGCGCGCCCTTCGCCGCGTCGACGAGCGCCTTCACGATCGCCCCGAGAATTTCATGAGCTTCGCCGCGTACGCCGGGGCCGTGGGCTCGTGCATGAAATACACGAACGCGTCGCGCCACCCGGTGCCCGCGAGCCGTTCCGCCCATTGCTCGAGGTCGCGGTCGGAATACTCCTCCAGGCGCAGGCGCACGTAGCCCCACGGCGCGGTCTCCACGAGCGGGGGCGGGGCGTTGTCCTCGCGCTCCGAGAAGCAGAGCGAGGCGCCGGCGCCGCGCAAAGCCTCGTACACGTCGTCTTCGAACCAGGTGTCGTTGCGGAACTCGAACGCGGCCCGGTGATCGGCGGGCAGCATCGGCAGGAAGGCCTGGAGGCGCGGAAGGTCCTTCTTGAGGTTGGGCGGAAGCTGGAATAGCACCGGCCCGCGCTTGTCGCCCAGCGAGGCGAGCGCCTTGTAGAGAAAATCCACCGAGTCGCCCACCGACTCGGGCTTGATGCGCGCCATGTGCGTGATGCGCCGCGAGGCCTTGATGGCGAAGCGGAAGGACGCCGGCGTGATCGACGCCCAGTTCTCCAGCATCGCCTCGCGCGGCATGCGGTAGAACGTGTTGTTGATCTCCACCGTGGATAGCCGCGCCGAGTAAAACGGCAGCATGTCCTCGGCCTTCGTCTTCTCCGGGTAGAACGTGCCGCACCACTCCTTGAAGGAATAGCCGCTCGCGCCGGCCAGGATCGTGGCTGCCATCGCTTCTCCCCGGGTTCCGAAACAGGTGAAGAGGATATATCGGTCGCGACTCGCCTAGAATCGCCCCATGGTGAAACGGCTCGCGGCCGCGGCCACGAGCCTCGGCGAATACTCCGCGAAGCGCGCCTTCGGCGCG
>DATBEA010000515.1:0-4673 GCA_036276215.1 Usitatibacter sp. | reverse complement strand
GAAGGAGATTCTCCTCGACGGTGAGGCGCGGGAAGAGACGGCGCCCCTCGGGCACCAGCGCGATGCCCAGGTCCACGATGTCCTCGGTCGCCATGCCGGCGAGGTCGTGCTCCCTGCCGCCAACGGTCGCGACGATGCGCCCCGCCCGTGGCGTCACCACCCCCATGACGCATTTCATGAGGGTGCTCTTGCCGTTGCCGTTCGTGCCCAGGAGCGCGACCGTCTCGCCGTCGCCCACCCCGAGGGAAACGCCGTCCAGCACCTGCACCGAGCCGTAGCCCGCGCGCAGCCCCTCGATGCGAAGGCTATTCGCCAAGGTAGGCCGCCACCACGTCGGGCATCGCCACCACGGCCTTCGGCTCGCCGTCGGCGATCTTGCGGCCCGCCACCAGCACCGCGATGCGCTCCGAGAAGCGCATCACCGCGCGCATCACGTGCTCGATCATGATCACCGCCACGCCACGCCCCTTCATCGCGAGGAGGAGCGCGAGGATCTCGTCCACTTCCGACGCAGAAAGCCCCGCCATCGATTCATCGGCGATCAGGAGGCGCGGATTCGCCGCGATCGCACGCGCGAGCTCGAGCTTGCGCATGTCCACCTGCGTAAGGCTGCCCGACATCGCGTTCGCCTTCGCTGCAAGCCCCACCATCTCGAGGATCTCGAAGGCGGGGTCGGACCCCGCGTTCCTCCTGGCGGGAAAAGGGGTCTGACCCCTATTTGAATAGAGGAGGGGGATGCGCAGGTTGTCCGCCACGGTCATGCTCGCGAAGGGCCGCGGGATCTGGAAGCTGCGCGCGATCCCGAGGTGCACGCGCTTGAATGCGGGCTCGCGGGAGATATCGCGGCCGAGAAGGCGGATGCTCCCGGCCTCGCTGCGAAGCGTCCCGGCGATGCAGCTCACCAGCGTGCTCTTGCCCGAGCCGTTCGGTCCGATGAGCCCGAGCCGCTCGCCCGGGGCGATGGAAAGGTCCACGCCGTCGAGCGCGGTGAAGCCGCCGAATCGCTTCGTGATCCCCGAGACCGCGAGGAGCGCCTCGCTCACCCGCGCCGCCGCTTCCACGCGTCCACCCATCCCATGATGCCGTTGGGAGCGATGGTCACGAACAGCACGAGCAGCACGCCCACGATGAGCAGGTTCCACTCGGAGGACACCGTCACCTGCACGACCTGCTGGACCGTGCCGAGCAGCACCGCGCCCAGCAGCGGTCCCAGCCAGCTCATCATGCCGCCGATGAGCGGCATCGCGATGCTGTTCACCGCGTAGGAGAGGTTGAACGCGGCGCTCGGCTCCACGTAGGAAAGGTAATAGGGGAACGTGGTCCCGGCCATGCCCATCAACGCCCCGCTCACCGTCGCCGCCAGGATCTTCAGGCGCAGCGTCGGGACGCCCGCGCACTCCGCGGCCAGCTCGTCGTCGCGGATCGCCGCGAGCCCCCGGCCCATGGCGGACTTCTCGATGGTTCGCGCGACGACGAGCGAAGCGGCCGTCATCAGCAGCATCGCGCCGAAGAGCACGTGGATGTAGCGCTTCAACCCGAATGGGAGCTCGCGCGGCTGCAGGATGTACGCCCCGCGCGCGCCGCCCACGTAGTCCCAGTTCACGACGAAGGTGAAGAGGACGACCGACATGGCGAGCGTCGCGATCGCGAAGAAGACCCCGCGCATGCGCAGCGTGAGATAGCCCACGCCGAGCCCGAGAAGCCCCGCCACCGCCGTGCCGGCCAGGATCGAGACCACGAGCGGCGGATGCACCGCCTTGTAGAGGAACACCGAGGTATACGCGCCCACCGCGAAGAAGGCAGCGGACCCGAAATTCACGTAGCCCGCATAGCCGCCCAGGATGTTCCACGCGGTGGCGAGGATCACGAACTGCAGCACGGTGTAGGCCGCGGAGAAATAATAGTCGTTGGTGACCAGCGTGCCGGCCCCCATGAGGACGAGTGCCGCAAGGAGCGCCGCCCCGGCGAACTTGCGGTGGCTCATCGGCCGAATAGCCCCGAGGGCTTCAGCGCGAGCGTGGCGAGCAGCAGCCCGAAGGACACCGCGGGCGCCCATGACGGCCCGGCGAATGTCGACGTGAACGATTCGGCGAGGCCCAGCACGAGCGCGCCCAGGAACGCTCCGCGAACCGATCCCAGCCCGCCCAGCACGCACACCGCGAACACGAGCCCGATGTACTCGCGCCCGATCGCCGGCTGCACGGGCTGGATCACGATGAGGATCGCGCCCGCGACTCCCGCCGTGGCGATGGACAGCGCGAACGCGAACTCCTTCACGCGGAAGGTGTTCACGCCCATGAGCCGCAGCGCGAGGGCGTCCTGCGCGACCGCGAGCACCGCGCGGCCGAAGAACGTGCGGGTGAGGAAGACCTCGACCCCGGCGACCATCGCCAGCGACACGATGAACGGGACCACGAGGCGCAGCGGGAAATCGACCACGCCCCAATGCCACGTCGTGTCCGAATAGGCCGCCCGCACCATGCGGTAGTCGACGCCGAAGACGAGCACGAGCACCACCTCGGTGATGAAGAGGATCCCGAAGAAGAACGCGAGCCCCCGCAGCGACTCCTGGCCGCGCTTCTCGAAGCACACGTAGTAGATGCGGTAGACGACAGCGCCGAGCGCGAAGAAGAGCGGCGCGAGCATGAGGGAAGCGAGGATCGGGTCCACGCCGAGGCGCTCGTTGGCGATGAACGCCATGTACGAGCCCAGGATGATGAACGCGGGGTGGGCGATGTTGACCACGTCCAGCATGCCGAACGAGATCGAGACGCCCACGCTCACGGCGGCATAGAACCCGCCGAGGAGCAGGCCCGCGACGACGGCGTTCAGGACGAGCGCCGCCGACCACTCCATCGGCTACTTCCTGTTGTCCTGGAAGGGCGCGGCGACGTCCCCCGTCTTGTACTGGGGCGGCGTGAGCACCGTCACGTGGCCCGGCTTCTTCCACTGCTCGAGGTCGTTGCCGTGGATGCCGTGGTACTGCACCGCGAGCATGCGCGGCATCGCCCACTCGCCGTTCTTCCCGAACCGCACCTTGCCGACGTAGGTCGTGAACTCGGTCTTGTGCATGTAGTCGGCGAGCTTCGCCTGGTCGAGGCTGCCCACCGCCTTGATGGACTGCTCGATCACTTCCATCATCGCGTAGGCGAAGGGCGGCAGGTAGTAGCCGAGGGGGTCCACGCCCTCCTTCGCGGCGCGCGCCTGGTACTTGGCGAGGAAAGGCTCGATGGAGGGAAACTTGTCGGCCACGTCGGGGGCGTACGACTCGTAGTTCACGATCCCGTTCAGCAACGGGCCGAGCTGCGTCTTCAGCGCGGCGAACTGGGGCCCCACCATGCCGCCGCCGAACATGCGGGCCTTGAGCCCGATTTCATTCGCGGCGCGGATGATGCCCGACGAATCGGGCGGATACGAGGCGACGTACACGAGGTCGGGATTGGCCGCCTGGATCGCGCGGACGATGGGCGCGTAGTCGACGGTGTTGGGCGGGTAGGTCTTGTCGTACACGACCTTCAGTCCCGTGCGCTTTACCTGCTCGCGCGCTCCGGCGAGCGCCAGCCCTGGATACTCGGCGTCGGCGCCCACGAGCGCGATGGTCTGCGGCTTGGGCGAGAGTCCCATCGCCGTGTCGAAGTAGCCCTGCGTCCAACCGATGGCGGGCTCGGGCCCCGACGGCATGATCTGGAAATAGCGGTCGTAGTCGAACTTGGAGTTCACGTTCAGGCCGAAGAGCCCCATGAACATGAGGTTCCTCTGCATCACCACCGGCATCGCCGGGGCGATCACGTTGGTGCCGTAGCCGGAGACCACGAGGTCCACCTTGTCCACGTCGAGCAGCTTGCTGTAGATGCTGGGCACCGTCGACGGGTTGGTCTGGTCGTCGTAGTAGACGAACTCGACCTTGCGCCCGAGGATGCCGCCGCGGGCGTTGACGTCGTCCTTCCAGATGTCCATCGCGATGAGCGCCGCCTTGCCGTTGCCGGCGAGAGGGCCCGTGAGGCTCATGCCGAAGCCGATCTTCAGGGTCTGCTGCGCCAGGGCGGGCGATGCGGCGATGCAGAGCGCGGCGAAGGCGCCGGACAACCACGCGATCATTCGTTGCATTTGCGTTCTCCTCGGGGCCAAAGCGTTATTGGGCGCGGTACCAGTCCGCGATCTCGCCGCCCGTCCAGTGCACCACGCCGGGCTTGGCGAGGATGTACCGGTAGAGCTCCTCGAGGTAGCGGATGCGGTGCGGGACGCCCGTGACGTAGGGGTGCACCGCGATCGCCATGACGCGCATCGAGCTCGCGGCTTCCTCGTACAGGCGATCGAAGTGGTCGCGCCCGCGCCGCAGCAGCTCCTCCGCGGGATGGTTCTGGATCACCATCATCGCGATGTCGTTGATCTCGAGCGAATACGGCACCGACACGATCCTGCGCGGCGAGGCGTCGATCCACACGGGCTGGTCGTCGAGCACCCAATTGGCCACGTACTCGATGCCTGCTTCCGAGAGCTGGTCGAGGGTCTCGTAGGTCTCGGTGAGGCCCGGGCTCTCCCAGCCCCTGGAGGCCTTGCCGGTGAACGCGCGGATCGCCTCGATCGTGTCGCGGATCGCCGCGCGTGGGTCTTCCACCTTATGCATCGGCGCCTGGAGCCAGCCGTGGCCCATGAACTCCCAGCCCTCGTCC
>DATBEA010000514.1:0-6869 GCA_036276215.1 Usitatibacter sp. | reverse complement strand
TCCACGAAGCGCGACATGTGCGTGCCCTTGAAGTGATGGGGCAGGCCCACGTACATGCTGAACATCGCAACCGTGTTCTGCGTCCCTCCGCTCCTCTCGCGGATGCGCGCGGGGTGGCGGATCGACTTCACGCCCACGCGGTCGATGGCGAGCCTGCGCGTGTCGGGGCTCGACTGCACATCCGGGATGGGGAGCTTGGTGTCGCGCTGGTTCATGGCTTCCTCATGATTGCCCTCGATTATAAGCGCTCAGGGCAGGCGCCCCGCCGCGAGCAGCCGGTGGACCACCAGGTGGACCGGCACCCATTGGACGACGTCGTCGTACGCGGCGTTCCCGCCGGCCACGGGCTCGTGGTGGACGAAGGCCGGAATGCCGGCCTGGTTTCGCGCCTCGTCGCCCGCTGCCGCGGGCACGTCGTTGGCGTTGGGCCCCAGCGACAGGAGCACGAAGGCCGCGCGGCGGGTGAGCTGGTTCGCGGCGGGCCCGCATCCGGAAGCGCTCGCGGCCGAGCCCGTGGAGCAGATGAAGATGAAGTGGGAGGCGTCGGCCAGCCCCGCGAGCGTGGCCGCCTGCATGCCGTTGGCGCGGGTGAGGGGGTTGGCCACGCCGTTCACCGCGCTCCCGCCGCCGAACACCGCGTAGCGCAGGCGGTTGCGCTCCGTCATCCAGGGGTCGCGCACGAAACCCTGCGGATCGAGGGGAGCCAGCCCCAGCGCCGCGGCCGGCATGAGGCCGTCGTAGAAGTTGGAGCAGTTGCCATTGGTCGCGTCGCCGCCGGCGGCGAAGCTCTCCTCGCCGCGGCTCGTTTCCGTCGCCGGGCACGGAAGGCGAGCGTGCGTCGCCGCGAAGCCCAGGAGCGCCTCGCGCGCGTCCTCGAGCTGGCGGCGCAGCTCGTCGTGGCGGCGCATCTCGAGCTGCGCGGCCATGGGCACCACGAGGCCGCTCACGAGCACCGTGATGACGAGGAGCGCCACCGCGATCTCGATCAGCGTGAATGCGGCGCTACGGCGAGACGACGACCACATCGTTGAAGACGGCGCTCGACGCGCCCACGGTGACGCGGTTGCAGTTGCCGGTGCCTTCGCACGGGAACGAGGGCGGCACGACGGCGTCGCAACCCGCCGAGCCTTCGAGGAGCGCGTTGGATTCCTCGAGCCACATGCCCGGCGCGGAGATGCCCGCGCCGTCGCGCGATTGCACGAAGCCGTCGCGAGCGAGCGCGGGGCCGGCCACGATCACCGCGAACTGCTTGCCCGAGGCGCCGGCATGCCCGGAGACGTCGAGCACCTCGATGCAGGATCCCGCGTCGCACGACGGCGCCGGCGAATCGGCCGAATAGGCGGGGGCGAGCGCGTAGAAGACGCTGGGCTTCCACGCGTTCCACCACGAGTTGGCCGCGAGCCCGGCCGTCTGCGCTTCGTCCGGGGGCGAGCCCGGCGGGCTGGTGCGCTGCGCGCCGGCGTCGTCGGGGGCCAGCGCGACGCGGCATGCGTTCGCGGCGGTCGGCAGCTCGCCGGGTGCGCCGCTGGAACCTTGCACGCGCCACCAGCGGGGAAGCCGGGATTGCGAGGCCATCGCATCGAAGGGCGTATCGGGCACGCGCCCGAAATGCACGCCGGGTTTCCCGTTCCATTCGCCCGCCGCCTGGCGGCACGCCGGCGTGGGCCAGGGATAGCGCCCGCCATTCTCGGGCCGTGACGCGTAGAAGCGCAGGCACGAGGCCACCTCGCGCGCCACGCGCTCCATCACCCGCGGCATGAGGTCGCGATACGAGATCACCGCGAGGCGGTCGTTCACGCCGAGCCTTCCGCTGGGAAGCGTCACGGGCCCGGCGATGAAGCCGTTGTCGTTGCGCGAGCGGCCGGCGGCGTCGTTGCGGTCCACGAAGTCGGCGTTGTCCTCGAAGGAGAAGCGCCCGTCGGCGGCCTTGTCCAGGTAGTTGCCCGGGTCGCAGCGCGCCGCGCGCTGCGCGGGCTGCGTCGTGCAGCGCCCGTTGTCGTCGCACTCGCCGGGCGCGCAGTCGCGCACTTGCGGCGTGCCGTCGGCACGGGCGAGCGGCGCGCCGGGAGCGAACAGGACCGCGATCGCGCCGCCTTCGTTGGCGCGATGGCTCTCGGCCACGGTGCCGTCGTGCAGGACCACGCCCGAGCTGTCGCGCACGGTGATCGTGCCCAGCGCGGCATCGGGAGACATGTCGAGGCAGGCGCGGCTCACGCCGCAGTTGAGCAGTCCCTTGTACTTGCTCGACACCGCGTACCAGAGCCTTTCGCCATAGCCGTCGCGAAGGTCGGGCAGGCCCAGCGTCTTCCACGGCAGGCGTCCCAGGCGCTGCTCCTGGCCGCTGTCGCCCGATTGCGAGCCGCAGGTGGATTCGGCCCAGCCGTCGTCGTCGAGGTCGGGGTAGGGAAGGTATCCGGGGCCCACCGTCGCGTTGATCGGGTGATCGACCGCGTAGGCGACGAGCGCCTCGCGGGCCTGGGCCAGCGCCGCGTCGCTCAGCCGGTCGCGCCGGGCGCTTCCCGAGGCCGCCGCGAGGTCCATCGCGACCAGCACGCCGAGGCAGGCGAGGGCGAGGAGCAACGCGAGGAGGAAGAGGGTGCCGCGTTGGCGGCCCGGGCTGGTTCGCATGGCCCATTGCAGCGCCGCGCGGACGCGCGCGCCATGCGAAAAGCCGAAATGCGTTTGCCGGAACGCGCTTGACTAGCGCGGCTTCTTGCGTTCGATGCGAAGCTTGTCGGGCTGGGCCGGCGTGGCCGGGGCCTCGAGCAGCTGGTCGCTCTCGCGGCGTCCCACGGCGATCGCGACGCCGTCGATCCACACGGTGTTTCGCCCGTCGCTGCGCTTCACGAAGCCGGTGACGGTGGGCGTGCGCGAGGCCTCGTGGCCCGCCGACGGGTTGGCGGGCTCGCCGCGCCGGATGCGGTCCAGCCGGTCGCGCTCCTCGGCAGAGCTGAAGAGCGTGCCCAGCTCGACGGCCGATGCCGCCGTGGCGGCGAGGCACGCGGCGAGGATCAGCGCGCGGCTAGGTGGGCCTGTTCGCATGCTTGTCCTTCAGCGTGATCCATTCGAGCGTGCAGTCGGCCTCGACGCGCGGCTGCAGCGAATCGGGATCGGGCACGTCGATGCGCCGCATGGTGCAGTGGTCCACCGGGTAGAAGCCCCGCGAGGTGGTCTCGAGCGCGTCGATGAAGCCCAGCATGTCGCCCTCGTGCAGGGCGCGCGCCTTGATCTTCACGCGGCTTGCCAGCACGTCGATGGACGGGAACACGCGCCCGCCCGGCATCGCGAGCGGCCGCTGCGGCGCGATCTCGTAGTCGAGCACCACCTGGTATCGAACCCGCAGCGCGTTCACGAGCTCGACGACGTCGAGCCTGCTCTCGCTCTGGAGGATCCCGCGGTCGACCAGCGTGCGGAACACGTCGGCCGACTGCTGGAGGTTGTCGCGCTCGCGCCTCGCCGAGTCCGCACGCATGCTCGCCTCCCTGAGGCGCCGCGTGGAGTCGGCGCTGTCGCGCCTTTCCTTCTCGGCGTACCAGTGGCTTCCCGCGACGATGCCCGCGGCCACGGCGATGGATGCGGCGAGCAGGCCCCACGCGAAGCGCAGCTCGCGAAAGCCGCCGCGGCTGAACACCTGGCTCATGCCGGCGGCGCCCCCTCGCGCATCACCCGCAGCTGGAAGTGCCCGTCCATCGAGGGCGCGTCATGCTCGGGGTAACGCCCCTGCAGGGCGATCTTGGGACTCGTGTCCAGGGGGCTCTCGACCACGTCGGCGGTGAATCCCGGCAGCTGGCCGATGTCGGCGGCCAGGCGCTCGACCTCGGCCAGCGCGCCGCGGAAATCGTTGTTCGCCACGTGCACCGTCCCCTCGAGGAGCGCCACCTCGTAGCGCCCGCCGGCGAAGGGCGGGTTGTTGACCTCGTCGGCCGCGCGCGTCGTGGCGCCGCTCGGCTTGGGCAGCGCCTTCACGGGCGGGGCGTCCCGCGGGGCGATCGCGCGGATGCGCGGCGTGTCCTTGGGGTCGTCGGTCGCTTCCCACGCGAGCTGCGTGAGGCGCACATCCGGGTGGGCGCGCAGCACCTGCGACATCGGCAGGAGGAACTCGCCGATGCGCGGGAAGCCCCGCAGCGACGCGTTGTAGAAGTTGACCGCGTCGCGCATGGTGGCCCCGCCCACGCCGAAGGAGGGGAGCGAGCGCGTGATCTCCTCGGTCTCGCGGTTGTACGCGCTGATCTGGTGCGCCACGCGCTCGTCGGTCTGCGTGGCCTGGAAGACACGCGTGAGGTTCACGCCGCCCCACGCGAGGCCGGCGGCGATCGCCGCACCCGAGGCGGCGGCGAGCGCGATGCGCGCGGAGCGCCGCGTCGCGTGGCGGCGCATCTCCGCGGTGGCGAAGTGGTTTTCCACGCGCTTGAGCAGGTAGAGGTGGACCATCACCTCCTCGGCGGTGGAATCGAGCGGGGCGGGCCTCAATCCCAGCTTGAGCGCGACCTCCTCCATGTCGAGCAGGTGGTACTGGAGCTGGGCGAAGTCGCGCAGCGCCGGCTCCACGCCCGCGCGGTCGTTGCGGTGCACGAGGATGCACACCTCGAGGCGATCGTCGGCCGCGAAGTTGCGCAGGCTGTCCAGGTACTGCCAGGTGCGCGTGGTCTCCTCGGCGATCATCGCGCCCAGCGTCTGGCCCTGCTCCAGGTCGACGGGCGTGAGGCGGCTGAACTTGATCTCGCGGTCGCGGAAGTACGTCTGGCGCATCGCGTCGCCGGGCGTGAAGGTGACCAGCAGCGCGTGCGGGAAGAGCAGGTCGAGCTCGTCCAGGAGCGCGCCGCTGAAGACCGCCGCCGAGTGGATGCCCTCGAGCGGCACCTTCAGCTTCTCGAGGAGGTCGATCCACGGGCGCAGCAGCTCGGGGTTGGTCACCGCGGTGTAGATCACGCGGTCGTCGCGGCGGCCCTCCGTCTCGCGCCCCTGCAGCAGCGCGTGGCGATACGGCGTGTTGCGGTAGATCTGCGAGAGCTTGCGGGCGAGCACCGCATCGCGGTCGGAGGCGCCCAGGTGCGGGACGGTGTCCAGCCGGAAGTCCTCCTCCGAGAGGTCGAGGAAGATGTGCGTGGGAACGCGCGCGAGCGGGGCCAGGTAGCGCTCGAAGGCCGTGGCGCCCGCGCCCGACACGGCGAACTCGCGGCGCGAAGCGACGCGCTTGCCGCTCGTGACGAGGCTCACGAGGCGCGTGTTGGTGAGGTAGAGGAAGTGGCGCACGCGGGCTCGCCTAGAACTTGATCTTCGAGATCACGTCGTAGATCGGCAGGAAGATCGCGTAGAGGATCACGATGATCAATCCCCCCAGCACCACCGTGGTGAGCGGCCCCAGCAGCGTCTGCATGCGCGCGATGCTGTCGCGCACCTGCCGGTTGTAGAAGTAGCTCACGTTGAGCAGCGCCGTGTCCAGGCCCCCGGTGGATTCGCCCACGCGCAGCATGCGCAGCACGAGCGGGGGGAAAAGCTTGGTCGCGATGAACGCCTGGGAGATGCCCTGGCCCTCGGAGATGCTGCGCCCGACGCGCTGCAATCCCTCCTCCATCACGCGGTTTCCCATGATCTTCTCGCAGATCTGGATGCAGTCGAGCACGCTGATGCCGGCCTTGTAGAGCAGGGCGAAGTACGTGGAAAACCGCGCGAGGATGATCTTCTGGCGCACCGGGCCCAGCACCGGCATGCGAAGCCCCGCCTCGTCGATCGCGCGCTGGGCGCGCTCGCTCGTGCGCGCGACGAAGAGCGCCGCGGCGACGGCGGCCGCGGGGATGCCCAGCATGAGGTACCACCACTTCACGAAGATGTCGGACACGAAGACGAGCGCCACGGTCTCGCGGGGAAGCTTCGGCACGAGCGACTTGAAGGTGGAGGCGAGCTGCGGCACGAGGAACACCATCAGCACGAAGATCACCGCGATGATCACGACGAAGACGAGCGTGGGGTAGACGAGCGCCTTCTTCGCCTGGCTCGAGATCTCGTCCTGCCACTTGAGGTTCTCCGAGAGCTCGTCGAGCACCTCGGTCATCTGGCCCGACTGCTCGCCCGCGCGCACCAGCGCCACGAAGACGTTGTCGAAGCAGTAGCCGTGGTTGGCCATCGCTTCGGAGAGCCTCAATCCCCCCTCGATGTCCTCGAGGAGGCTCGCGATCACCTGGCGGAAGCCCGGGTTGTCGACCGTGTCGCGCAGGTCGGTGAGCGCCTCGATGATGTTCACCCCGGCCTTGAGGAGCTGCGACAGGTGGAAGCAGAAGGTGATGAGCTCGGCGCGCGTGACGTTGCGCGTGCGCGCGGCCTGCGAGCGCTTGACCCCCTCGAAGGTCACGAGGTCGAGCCCCAGGCGCCTCAGGCGCAGCTCCAGGTCGATCGCGTTGGCCGCGTCGAGGTTTCCCGTGGAGATGCGCCCGTCGGCGTCGACGGCCCGGTAGGCGAAGAGCGCCATCAGGAAACGATCAGATCACGCGGTCGGTGAGGTCGACCACGCGCGAGATTTCCTCGAGGCTCGTCTGGCCGAGCAGCACCCTCGAGGTGGCGTCGTCGGCGAGCGTGCGGAAGCCCTTGCGCGTGGCCTCGGCGCGGATCTCCCGGCCCGTGGCGCGCCGCGCGATGAGCTCGTCGATCTCGGCGTCGAGCTTGAAGAGCTCCATGATCGCCACGCGCCCCTTGTAGCCCATGTTGTCGCAGCGCGCGCATCCGACCGCCTGGTAGACCGGGCGCGTGTCGTCGGCGTCCACGCCCAGGAGGCGGCGCGTTCCCGCGTCCGGGTGGTAGGGCGCCTTGCATTGCGCGCAGAGCTTCCTCACCAGGCGCTGCGCGATCACGCCGATGATGTTGCCGGCCATGAT
>DATBEA010000513.1:0-2575 GCA_036276215.1 Usitatibacter sp. | reverse complement strand
GCAGCAGCGCGCGGTTGCCGTAGCTTTTCGCGGCGAGCTCGGCGAACGAGGTCACCTCTTGCGCGTTGCCGCCGAAATAGATCACGAGCGGGGGCTTGTCGACGGGAGGCAGGACCAGCACCCCCGCGAGCTGCGTGCCGTCCGCCGCCTTGATGCGCACGTCCTCCAGCCGCCAGCCGGCGGGCGCCGTCGGGGGCGAGACAACCGCCCGGGGATAGAAGAGGAGTCGCTCCTGGAACGCCCAGACGAGCAGCAACACGCCGGCGTAGCCCGCGACCGCGGCGAAGAGAAGGACCTCGAGGGATTTGAAGAGGCGGCCCCTCAACGCGGCAGTTCGGAGCTTCCCATGAGGAAAGCGTCGATCTCGCGCGCGCATTGGCGGCCTTCGCGGATCGCCCACACGACCAGGGACTGGCCGCGCCGCATGTCGCCCGCGGCGAACACCTTCGCAACCGAGGTGGCGTAGGAGCCCGGGCCGTCGGTCGTGGCCTTCACGTTGCCGCGCGCATCCTTTGCGACGCCGAGGCCTTCGATGAGGCCCTCGTGGACGGGGTGCACGTAGCCCATGGCGAGCAGCACCAGCTCGGCGGGAATCGTGAACTCGGTGCCGGGCACCTCCTGCATTTTCATGCCGCCCTTGCCGTCCTTCACCCACTCCACGTGGCAGGCGGTGAGGCTCTTCACGCGGCCGTCCTCGCCCTGGAAGGATTTCGTGGCCACCGCGAAATCGCGCTCGGCGCCTTCCTCGTGGGACGAGGACGTGCGCAGCTTGAGCGGCCAGTAGGGCCAGGTGAGCGGCTTGTCCTCCTGGTCGGGCGGCTGCGGCATGAGCTCGAAGTTCACAACCGAGGCCGCGCCCTGCCGGATCGAGGTGCCGATGCAGTCGCTGCCGGTGTCGCCGCCGCCGATCACGACCACGTGCTTGCCGGTGGCGAGCACCTGGTTTTGCACGGTGTCGCCCGCGATCTTGCGGTTCTGCTGCGGCAGGAAATCCATGGCGAACATCACGCCGGCCAGCTCGCGCCCGGGCACCGGGAGCTCGCGCGGCTTCTCCGAGCCGCCGGTGAGCGCGACGGCGTCGAAGCCCTCGAGGAGCTCGCGCGCGGGCAGCGTCACGCCCACGTGGGTGCCGGGGCGGAAAGTCACTCCCTCGGCCGCCATCTGCTCCATGCGCCGGTCGATGAGGTGCTTCTCCATCTTGAAGTCCGGGATGCCGTAGCGCAGCAGCCCGCCGATGCGGTCGCTCTTCTCGAAGAGCGTCACGTCGTGGCCCGCGCGCGCGAGCTGCTGCGCGCATGCCATGCCCGCGGGCCCGGAGCCCACCACGGCCACGCGCTTGCCGGTCTTGCGCTGCGGCAGTTGCGGCCCGACCCAGCCCTCGGCGAATCCCTTGTCGATGATCGCCTGCTCGATCGACTTGATCGCGACCGGGTCGTCGTTGATGTTCAGCACGCAAGCCGCTTCGCACGGTGCGGGGCACACGCGGCCGGTGAACTCGGGGAAGTTGTTCGTCGAATGCAGCACCTCGAGCGCAGAGCGCCAGTTGCCGCGGTAAACGAGGTCGTTCCAGTCGGGGATGATGTTGTTCACGGGGCAACCCGTCTGGCAGAACGGGATGCCGCAGTCCATGCAGCGCGCGCCCTGGCGGCTCGTCTCGTCCTCGGGGAGCGCCCGCACGAACTCCTTGAAGAAGCGCACGCGCTCGGTCACCGGCGTGTAGGCCCGGTCGCGCCGCTCGATTTCCATGAATCCGGTGATCTTTCCCATGGCTCTACGTGGTGCGTGCGCGTTGCGGTTGGGTTCCCGCCTCCGCGGGAATGACCTCGCGCTCGGCCTGCTCCTGGGCCATCTCGCCCAGCGCGCGGCGGTATTCGAGCGGCATCACCTTCACGAATTTCGGCAGGTACGCCGCCCAGTTCTCGAGCACGCGCCGCGCGCGCTCGCTGCCCGTGTAAAGCAAATGGTGCTGGATGAGCGCCTTCAGCGTCGCGTCGTCGTGGCCCGCGAGGTGGTCCACCTTCACCTTTCCGTGGGTCTCCAGCTCGGCGGTCGCGCCGTCGGCCGACGCGGCGGTCTCTTCCTCGGGAATGGGCTCGAGCTCCACCATCGCGAGGTTGCATCGCTGGGTGAAGTCGCCTTCCTCGTCCAGCACGTAGGCGATGCCGCCGGACATGCCGGCGGCGAAGTTGCGCCCCGCCTTGCCGAGCACGACCACGGTGCCGCCCGTCATGTATTCGCAGCCGTGGTCGCCCACGCCTTCCACGACGGCGGTCGCACCGGAGTTGCGCACGCAGAAGCGCTCGCCCGCCACGCCGCGGAAATAGGCCTCGCCGCCGATGGCGCCGTACATCACCGTGTTGCCGACGATGATGTTCTCCTCGGCAATGATCGGGCTTTCCTTCGGCGGATAGATGATGAGGCGCCCGCCCGAAAGCCCCTTGCCCACGTAGTCGTTGGCATCGCCCTCGAGCTCGAAGGTCACGCCGTGCGCGAGCCACGCGCCGAAGCTCTGGCCGGCGGTGCCGTCGAACTTCACGTGGATGGTGTCGTCGGCGAGGCCCGCGTGGCCGTAGCG
>DATBEA010000512.1:0-14445 GCA_036276215.1 Usitatibacter sp. | reverse complement strand
GCCGCCGGCATCGACGCCTTCCTCGACGACCGCGACGAGCGCGCGGGCGTGCTCCTCGCCGACCAGGAGCTGATCGGGATCCCGCACCGCATCGTGATCGGCGACCGGGGCCTGAAGGAGGGCATGGTCGAGTACCAGCATCGCCGCGACGCGGCCGCGACGAAGGTCGCGCTCGCCGACGCGGTCGCCCATGTGCGCTCGCGCCTGGCCGGCGGTGCCGAGAAGGCCTAGCCTCCTCATCCTTGCCGCGCTCGCGCTCGCTCCCTGCGCGGCGCTGCCCGGCGCGCAGCAATACGAGCTCCTCTCGGCGAGCGTGCGCGCGACCCTCGCGCAGTCGGTGAACGACCGCGCCACCGTCGACATGAAGGACCTCGACACGCGCGCCTGGGTGCGGGCGATGACCCCGCGCGTGGCGCCCTTCTTCCACGACGAGGAGGAGGCGCGCGAGTTCCTCGGCATGGTCCGCTACGAGGCGATGCGCGCCGGGCTCGATCCGCACCTGGTGCTCGCCGTGATCGACGTCGAGAGCCACTTCCGCAAGTACGCGGTGTCGCGCGCGGGCGCGCGCGGCTACATGCAGGTGATGCCGTTCTGGGTGGCGCAGATCGGGCAGCCGGGGCAGAGCCTCTTTCCCGAGCGCCTGAACCTGCGCTACGGCTGCACCATCCTTCGCTATTACCTGGTCCACCGCGAGCACGGCAACCTCGCCAACGCGCTCGCCCGCTACAACGGCAGCCTGGGCCAGTCCGCGTATCCGGCACGCGTATTGAAGGCGCTGAAGGATCGCTGGGCGCTCGACGCCGACCCGGTCTTTTCCTCGAGGAGCTTGCGCGTCACCCGTCCCGGCTTGTCGTAGGCGATCTTCCCGTCGGGCGCATAGATGCGCGTGGTGGGAAGCGCGGGCGGAGAGCCCAGCTCGCGCTCCACGCGGTCGTCGGCGAGCACGAGCGGATAGTCGTGCCCGAGCTTCGCGGCGAAACGCTTCACCTTGTCGGCGTCCTCGGCGTCCATCGCGACGCCGATCAGGATCACCCTGGGATTGTGGTGGTGGAAATCCACGAGCTCGGGGATCTCCTGGATGCAGGGCACGCACCACGTGGCCCAGAAATTCACGACCACCCAGTGCCCGCGCGCTTCGGCAAGGCGATGGTGCGCGCCCTGCGTGTCGACGAGGTCGAAATCCGCCGCCCAGGCCGGTGCCATCGCCGAAAACGCGAGCACGAGGCCCGCAAGGCGGTTAACAAATGCTTTTTGCAATTTCCTGCCCCTCGTCTATCCTTGCCACCACAGAATACTGGAACTGCCATGTCCGCCCTTCCCGCCAGCGTCCGGGCACCCGCCTCGCGGAGCAACCCGCCGCGCGAGCTCGAGGTCCGCCCCAAGCAAGTCAAGGCCTGGCTCGAGGCGCTGCCGCTCGCGCGTTGCCTCGAGGCCGCGCAGCAGATGGCGGTCCACCTGGGGGCGCTGAACCGCGCGAAGGTCGAGGCCGACGACCGCGTGCAGATCCTCGAATCCTACCGTCCCGTCGCCGCGACGATCCTGGACGAGCTCCAGGCGATCTATGTGAAGTCGGCGTTGCCGCTCGGCAATCGCGCGCGCGAGGCGCTCACGTTCGCGCGGGCCCTGGCCTTCGAGCTGGCGGTGGGCTATCGCATCGCGATCGGAGACAGGACCGGCAAGCTCATCGCCTTCGGCGCGAAGAAGCAGCTTCCGATGCTCGCGGGGCGCGCCCTCGAGTACCTCAACGCCGAGCTCATGGCGAGCTACAAGTCGTACTCGCCCGCGCCCCCTGCCGTGTGGCAGGAGCTGCACCAGCTCTACCTTTTCGCCGAGAAGCAGGGCGTGGCCGCCGAGCCCGCCGATCCCGAAACGAAGGCAACGCCCGCGGATTTCTACGTGGAGGCGCTGCTCCTCTCGCTCATCGATCCGTACCGGCTGATGCCTGGCGAGACGGCGCTTGTCGTCGCGCAGATCCGCGGCATGCGCGGGCTCGCGACCCTCGGCCAGGCGCGGCCCGCCACGCGAAGCGGCGGGCATTTCCTGGTGGCGTGCGACACCGACCGGCCGCCCAAGCCCATGCTCTCGGCCAACGACGATGCGGGAGGGCCCAACTGGCGCCTCCTCGACGCCAACGCCATCGTGGACAAGCTGCGCGCGCGCAAGAACGCCCACGAGACCGGCAACGTTTCGGCCACGTTGAGCCGCAGCGTCACCCCGGAAGCCCTGGCCCTCATGGGCAAGCTCATCACGCTCTGGGGCGATCCGCCCAAGAGAGCGCATCGGCGCGACCCGATGGAGGCGACCGTGGCCATGTGCGTGGGGTTGAAGGCTGTCGGCCATTTCGTGACCGTGGACGGGAGCAACGACGCCGCGACCGCGCAGGCGATCGCCGCCGGCATCACGATCCCGCTCCTCAGGATTCCCGACGACGAGGAATCGAAGGCCTATCCCGTGGGGCAATGGGACGTGGTGAACCACAGCGCCGGCGGCCTGAAGCTGCGCCGCGAAGGCGACGCCGGGCAGCCGGTGCAGGTGGGCGACGTGGTGGGATTCAAGTTCGCCGCGCGCGCCGGGTGGACGGTGGGCGTGGTGCGCTGGATCACGCAGTTCGACATGGGAGGCATGGAATTCGGTGCGCAGTTCCTGTCCTCGTCGGCGCGATCGGTGTGGGTGCAGCCCGCCAACGACGTGAAGTTCCAGGCGAAGCCGGGGTTGCTCATGAGCGAGGGCGACGGCTCGGAGGCGCTCCTCACCCCGCCCAGCCTCTTCGCGGAGCTGCGCGTCTACGAGATCGAGGCGGGAGGCGAGACCACGACCGTGCGAGCCACGGGCCTCATCGAGAAGAGCGCCCGCTTCGACGTCTTCTACGTTTCGCCGGTTTGACCTCTTCGTCGGCGACCTGGGCGATCGGGTCGCGCGCGGCCGCGGTGAGCGCGTAGGATTCGCGCCCCGCGTGCTTCGCGAAGCGCGCTTGCAGCATCTGGTCCAGCGCTTCCTCGACCTCCTCGGCCGGAAGCCGGGTGCGCTCCTGTAACTCCGTGAACGTGAGCGGGCCTTCGGCCTCGCGCAACGCCTGCCCGATCGCCATCGCCTCCACGAGCCGCATGGCCGGGCGCTGGGGCTTTTTCCAGAGCCGGTGGTGCCAGAACGACGCCGCCGCCGTGAGCTCCGCGCCGAAGAGCACCACGAGCCACGAGTAGTACATCCACACGAGGAAGAGCGGCAGCACGGCGAAGGCGCCATAGAGCCGGCTGTAGGTGGGCGAGGAGCGCACGTAGATCGCGAAGCCGAGCTTCGCCGCCTCGAAGAGCGCACCCGCCACGAACCCGCCCAGCAGCGCGTGGCGCCAGGGCACCCGCCGGTGCGGGATCACGAGGTACACCAACGTGAAGGCGAGCGTGCTCATGAGGGTCGGCACGGCGCGCAGCAGCACGATGTGCGCGCGCTCGGAGCCCGCGCTCACCTCGCCGGAGATCGCCATGACGTAGGTGGTCACGCTCACGCTCACGAAGATGAGGAGCGGGGCGCCGATGATGAGCCCCACGTAGCCCAGCGCCGAGAGCCAGTACGGGCGCGAGCGTTGGACGCGCCAGATCGCGTTCAGTGACCGGTCGATGATGAGCAATAGCCACACTGCGACCACCAAGACGCCGCCCACGCCCACCCACGTGAGGCGCCGGGCGTTGTGGGCGAAGCGCGGCATGTAGTCGGTGATGATGGTGCCGGCGATCTCCGGCGTGAGGTTCAAGAGCAGGAAGACCTTGAAGTGGGTCATCACGTCGTGGAATATCGGCAGCGTCGAGAGCACCGCCACGCCGATGGCGAACATCGGGACCAGCGCGAGGATCGTGGTGAAGGCGAGGCTTCCCGCGATTTGCGGGCAACGGTCTTCCTGCCAGCGCCTGAACACGAAGCGGAGGAATCCCCAGAGGTCGAGAAGGAGCGCGCGCACTGCGTGGCATCATAGCAGCGCCCCATGGCCGACATCCTCGTCCTCTACTACAGCGCAACCGGTTCCGTGCGAAGCCTCGCGCAATCGCTCGCGCGCGGCGTCGAGAGCGTGCCCGGCATGCACGCGCGCATCCGCACGGTGCCGAAGGTCTCCCCGGTAGTGGAGAAGGCCGCGGCCGCCGTGCCCGCCGACGGGCCGCCCTACGTGGAGGCGCGCGACCTCGAGGAATGCGCGGGCGTGGCGCTGGGCTCGCCCACGCGATTCGGCAACATGGCCGCGCCGCTCAAGCACTTCATCGACGGGCTGGGGCCCGAGTGGGCGCGCGGAACGCTGGCCGGGAAGCCCGCGGCGGTCTTCACCTCCACGGCGAGCCTGCACGGCGGACAGGAGATGACCCTCTTCTCGATGATGGCGCCGCTGCTCCATCACGGGATGCTCATCGTGGGCATCCCGTACACGGAGCCGGACCTGAACGCCACGCGCGGCGGTGGCACGCCCTACGGGGCCACCCATGTCTCGGGCGCGGCCAACGACCGGCCCGTGAGCGACGAGGAATCGCGGCTCGCCTTCGCGCTCGGCAAGCGCCTGGCGGGCGTGGCGAAGAAGCTCGCGGCGTGAGCGCCGGCGCCTCGCGCCTCGCCGCGAGCGCTTCGCTCGTGGCGCTCATCTTCCTCTGCCTCGCGTGGGAGCTCTTCCTCGCGCCCCTGAAGCCGGGCGGATCATGGGCGGTGCTGAAGGTGCTGCCGCTGCTGGCGCCGCTCTTCGGCGTGCTTCACGGAACGCGCTACACGTACCAGTGGTCCACGATGCTCATCTGGCTCTACGCCGCGGAAGGCGCCACGCGCGCGTATACCGACCACGGGCTCTCCGCGGGCCTCGCGACGGCCGAGCTCGTGCTTTCGCTCGCCTACTTCGGGCTCGCGGTCGCCTACTTGCGCTCGAACGGCGGCAAGTGAGGCCAGACCCGCGGGTGCACGCTTTGCGCGGCGAGCTGCACCTCGCGCATGAAGAGCACGAGCGAAGCCGTGAGCGCGATCACCGAGGCGATGAAGAGGAGCGCCACGGGGCGCGACAGGTCGAGCGAGACGAAGGCCGCGGCGAACGCCGTGCCGATGAGGATGCACACGAGGAGCGCCGAGAGCACCGCGAGCGCGATGGCGCGCATGCTGAGCACGATGCGGCGCGCGAGGATGCCGAGCTCCAGCTCCAGGCTCGCGCGCGCGTCGCCTTCGCGTTCCTGGATGACGTCCTCGATCGCGCGGCGCCGGTCGACCGCCCTCGCGAGCCTGCCGGCGATGGCGTTGATGATGGTGCCGATGGCCGTGAGCAGGAACACGGGCGCGATCGCGAGCTGGATCGCGTGGGTGATGCCCGCGATGTGGTCCGATTCGATCATGCGTGCTTCGTCCGCGAGCGCACGAACGCCCAGCCGAGCGGCAGGAGGCTCACCACGATGATGCCCACGATGATCGCGGTGAGGTTTCCCTTGATCCAGGGAATGTTGCCGAAGAAGTAGCCCGCATACGCGAGGGCCCCGACCCAGGCGATCGCGCCGGCGGCGTTGTAGGCGAGGAACTCGCGCGGATGCATGTGCGCCATGCCGGCCACGAACGGCACGTAGGTGCGGATGATGGGCAGGAAGCGGGAGATCACCACCGCCTTGCCGCCATGGCGCTCGTAGAAGGCGTGGGCGCTCTCGAGGTGCTTCGGGTTGAGGAACCGCGACCGGGGGTTCGTGAAGAGCCGCGCGCCGAGGAAGCGCCCGATCGTGTAGTTCGCGGCGTTGCCCAGGAAGGCGGCGGCGGCGAGCAGGACGAAGATGAGGTGCACGTTCATCTCGCCCGTCGCGGCGATCGCCCCCGCCACGAAGAGGAGGGAATCGCCCGGCAGGAAGGGCGTGACCACCAGCCCCGTCTCGCAGAAGATGATCGCGAAGAGGATCCCGTAGACCCACATCCCGTAGTCGGCCACGAGCTTCAGCAGGTGGACGTCCAGGTGCAGGACGATGTCGACGAACCCCATGGCGCGCTCCCGGGAGCCCCGGACCTACGGCCGCTGCGCTTCGACGGCCTTCTTCTCGGGCTTCACGAAATCCTCGCGCGAGGCGCCCAGGTACATCGCGAGCGGGCAGGCGACCAGCACCGACGAGTAGATGCCGAAGCAGATTCCGATGGTGAGCGCGAGCGCGAAGTAGTGGAGGCTGGGGCCGCCGAAGAAGAAGATCGACAGCACCATCATCTGCGTGCATCCGTGGGTGATGATCGTGCGCGAGATCGTCCCCGTGATCGACGCGTCCATGATCTCGGGCACCGTGGCACGGCGCATCTTGCGGAAGTTCTCGCGCACCCGGTCGAAGACCACGACCGACTCGTTCACCGAGTAGCCGAACACCGCGAGGATCGCCGCCAGCACCGGGAGCGAGAACTCCCACTGGAAGAAGGCGAAGAAGCCCAGGATGATCACCACGTCGTGCAGGTTCGCGATGATGGTCGCGACCGCGAAGCGCCACTCGAAGCGGAACGCCAGGTACATCACGATGCCGATACAGACGAAGAGCAGCGCCATGCCGCCGTCGGTGGCGAGCTCCTTGCCCACCTGGCCGCCCACGAACTCCACGCGCTTCAGGTCGGCGCTCGGGTCGGACGACTTCAGCGCCTTCATGACCGCGTCGGATTGCCTCTGCATCTCGACGTTCTGGCTGGTGCCCTCGGCCGACTTGAGCGGCAGGCGGATCAGGATGTCGCGCGAGGTCCCGAACGACTGCACCGAGACGTCCTTCAGCCCGATGCCCGAGAGCGCGTCGCGGATCTTGTCGGGGTTGGCGTCGTCCTTGTAGCTCACCTCCATCACCGTGCCGCCCAGGAACTCGATGGAGAAATTGAGCCCCCTCACCGCGAGGAACACCACCGCGAGCACGAACACCACCAGCGAGATGATGTTGAACACCAGCGCGTGGCGCATGAAGGGAATGCTCTTGCGGATGCGGAAGAATTCCATGGTCTAGGCCACCGCTTTCTTGTCGTCGCGGTGCCAGCTCGTGTTGCCGATGGAGAGCTTCGACACCTTCTTGCGACCGCCGTAAATCACGTTCACGATGCCGCGCGAGACCACCACGGCGCTGAAGATCGAGGTGAGGATGCCCAGGCAGTGCACGACGGCGAAGCCGCGCACCGGGCCCGAGCCGAAGGCGAGCAGCATGAGCCCCACGATGAGGGTGGTCACGTTGGAATCCAGGATGGTGCCGAAGGCCCTCTCGTAGCCCGCCTGGATCGCCATCTGGGGCGTCATGCCGGTGCGAAGCTCCTCGCGCACGCGCTCGTTGATGAGCACGTTGGCGTCGATCGCCATGCCGAGGGTGAGCGCGATGGCCGCGATGCCCGGAAGGGTAAGGGTCGCCTGCATCATCGAGAGCAGCCCCACGAGGAAGAGCAGGTTGCACGCGAGGGCCAGCACCGAGATGGCCCCGAAGACCGCGTAGTACGCGATCATGAACGCGGCGATCGCGACGAAGCCCCACAGCACCGCGTGGAAGCCCTTCTCGATGTTCTCCTTGCCGAGCGAGGGTCCGATGGTGCGCTCCTCGATGATGTCCATGGGCGCGGCAAGCGCCCCGGCGCGCAGCAGCAGCGCCAGGTTCTTCGCCTCGTTCGTGTCGGGGATGCCCGAGATCTGGAAGCGGCTCCCGAGCTCTTCCTGGATCACGGGCCAGGTGAGCACCGTGGTGTTGTTCTTCTCCACGAGCAGCATCGCCATGCGCTTCTTCACGTTCTCGCGCGTGACCTGGCGAAGGATGCGCCCGCCCGTGTCGTCGGTGGCGATGGTGACCACCGGGCCGCCGGAGCGCTGGTCGAAGTTGGGCTGCGCGTCCTTGATGCGGTCGCCCGTGATGATCACCTGCTTCTTCACCAGCACCGGGCGGCCTTCCTGGTCGAGGAACTTGTCCGTGCCGAAGGGCGCGGGCTGGTCCTTGTACTGGAAGAAGGCGTCCTGCCCGGGGCCCGCGGCCTGCTCCTCGGCGACCAGGCGCACCTCGAGGGTCGCGGTGCGCCCGAGGATGTCCTTGGCGCGGGTGGGGTCCTGCACGCCGGCGAGCTGCACCACGATGCGGTCGGGGCCCTGCTGCTGCACGATGGGCTCGGCCACGCCCAGCTCGTTCACGCGGTTGCGAAGCGTCTGGATGTTCTGCTGGAGCGCCAGATCCTGCTCGCGCTTCACGACCTCGGGCTTGATGGAGGCCACGATCGCGTCGCCCTGCTCGCGCACGGTGAGGTCGGGCATCCCTTCGGTGAGCGCCTTGAAGGCCGCGGTGCGCTGGTCGGCCTCGTTGAAGCGCACGGTGATGCGGTCGCCTTCGCGGGCGATGCCGGAGTAGTAGATCTTCTTGTCGCGCAGCAGCCCGCGCGCGTCGCCGAGATAGCGGTCGGCCGACTTGGTGGCCGCGGCCTTCATGTCCACCTGCAGCAGGAAGTGCACGCCGCCGCGCAGGTCCAGGCCCAGGTACATGGGCTTGGCGCCCAGGGCCTGCAGGCCGTGCGGGGAATTGGCGACGAGGTTCAGGGCCACCACGTAGCCGGTGCCGGCCTTCGCCTGGATCAGGTCGCGCGCCTTCAACTGGGCATCGGTGTCGGCGAAGCGGAAGCGAAGCGCCTCGTCGGTCTGCTCGACGTTGATGAAGGCGACCTTGGCCTCGGTGAGCGCCGCCTCGAGGCTCTTGCGCAGGGCGTCGTCCACCTTGACGGTCGCGCGCTGCGGAGAGACCTGCACGGCGGGCACTTCGCCGAAGAGGTTCGGCGACGCGTAGATCGCGCTCACGACGACCGCGACCACGATGAGGACGTATTTCCAGATGGGGTACTTGTTCATGCGGCTATTGCGCGTCCTTCATCGTGCCCTTGGGCAGCAGCATGGTGACCGCGCCCTTCTGGACCTGGATGGTCACGTTCGGCGCGATGTCGAGGCTCACGTAGTTGTCGCTGATCTTCGCGATCTTGCCGAGGATGCCCACGGCGACCACCTCGTCGCCCTTCTGCAGGCCTTCGATCATGGTCTTGGTTTCCTTGGCCTTCTTCATCTGCGGCCGGATCAGGATGAAGTACATGATCACGAACATCAGGATGATGGGGAGCATCCCCATCAGCGTGTCCTGGGGCGAACCCCCGGCGGCCTGGGCAAAAGCGGTGGCGATCATTTGAAAGTCTTTGATGCCGCTAAGGAAATTCAGTGCGGCGAAGCCCGATATTTTAGCACGCGCACGAGCTCATTCGATACCCTCGCCGGCCGAGCGTTCCGTGAGGAAGCCCCGTCGCCAGGCCCCGAAATGGCCCGACCGGATGGCGTCGCGCATCTCCCCCATGAGCTCCAGGTAGTAGTGCAGGTTGTGGAGGGTATTCAGGCGGGCGCCCAGGATCTCGTTGGCGCGGTGCAGGTGGTGCAGGTACGCCCTGGAGAAGTTGCGGCACGTGTAGCAGGCGCAGCCCGGATCCAGCGGGCCCGCGTCCTCGCGGTGGCGCGCGTTCTTGATCTTCACGTCGCCGTGGCGCGTGAAGAGCCAGCCGTTGCGCGCGTTTCGCGTGGGCAGCACGCAATCGAACATGTCCACCCCGTGGCTCACGGCGTGCGCGAGGTCCTCCGGGGTCCCGACGCCCATCAGGTAGCGCGGGGCTGCGCCGGGCAGGCGCGGCGCGATGTGGGCCACGATGCGCTCCATGTCCTCCTTGGGCTCGCCCACGGACACGCCGCCGATCGCGTAGCCGTCGAAGCCGATGGCGGCGAGGCCGGCAAGGGAGGCCTCCCGCAAGTCCTCGTGCATCCCGCCCTGGACGATGCCGAAGAGCGCGTTGGCATTGCCCTGGTGGGCCTGCCTCGAGCGCTCGGCCCAGCGAAGCGAGAGCTGCATGGACTGCAGGGCCTCCTCGTGCGTGGCCGGGTAGCCGGTGCATTCGTCGAAGACCATCACGATGTCGGAGTCGAGCACGCGCTGGATGCGCATCGACTCCTCGGGCGTGAGGAAGAGCTTGTCGCCGTTGATCGGCGACTGGAAGGCGACACCCTCCTCCGAGATCTTGCGCAGCTCACCCAGGCTGAACACCTGGAAGCCGCCCGAGTCCGTGAGGATCGGCCGGTTCCATCCCATGAAGCGATGCAGGCCGCCGTGCTTCTCGACCACCGCGAGCCCCGGGCGAAGCCACAGGTGGAAGGTGTTGCCGAGCACGATCTGCGCGCCGGCCTCGTCCAGCTCGCGCGGGCTCATCGCCTTCACGGTGCCGTAGGTGCCCACGGGCATGAAGGCCGGCGTGTCCACCTCGCCGTGGGCGAGCGCGAGCGTTCCCGCGCGGGCGAGGCCGTCGGTCGCGGAGACGGCGAAGCGCATCAGCGCCAGTGCGGCGGGAAGGTCTTGTCGAAGTACGGCAGCGCCTCGACGCGCTTCTTGTAGCCGGCGAGCGGTGCCGGAAGCACGTCCGCGAGAGCGCTCTCGGGCTTGCGCACGCCGATGCGCCAGACGTAGCCCAGCATGGGGTAGAGGACGAAGTCGGCCGCGCACGGCACATCGCCGCAGGCGAACTTGCCGCGGATCTCCTTCGCGAAGTATTCGAGCTCCTCGCGAACCCGGGTGCGCCCCTTGGCAACGCGCTCCATGTCCGCCACCTTGCCCTCCTCGAAGAGCTCCTCCAGGATCGGGTCGATGCCCTGGTGCTCGACGTAGCCCTCGAGCTCCTTGATGAGGCGGCGAACCCGCGCGCGCTCCTTCACGTCGCCCGGGTAGAGCTTCACGCCCGAGGAAAAGCGCTCGTCGAGGTACTCCAGGATCGCCAGCGACTCCCACACCGCATGGCCGTCGTCCACGATCGTGGGCACCGTGTGGCGCGGGTTGATCGCCACGAACCCGGGCTTGGTCGTGTCCTTGTCGGCGAAGGACAGCACCTTCAGGTTGTACGGCACCTGCTTCGCTTCGAGTGCCAGCCAGACGCGCCACGAGTAAGGCGAGCCTTGCCCGTGATAGAAATCGAGAGCCATTTCGTCCTCCTTGTCGTCTCAGTGCAGGGTGAATCCATCGAGGGCGACCGCGCCCTGCCGTCCCGCGGCGAGGTCGGCCACGATGCGCCCGGTGGCGAGCGCCAGCGTGAAGCCCAGCGCGCCGTGGCCCACATTGAGCCACAGGTTGGCGTGCGGCGTGGCGCCGATCACGGGCATGCCCTTCGGCGTCGCCGGGCGCATGCCGCACCACGGCCCCAGCTCGCGGAAATCGGATGCCGCGGGAAACGCGGAGCGAACCTCGTCCACGAGCTGCGCCACGCGCTCGCTGTCGAGGGTGGCGCGCCGCCCGGAAAGGTCGGCCATGCCCGCCACGCGAAGCTCCCCGCCCAGGCGCGCGTACACGACCTTGCGCTTGAAGTCGGTCACGCTGATGCGCGGCGCGCCGCGGGGGTCGGCGATGGGCAGCGTGAGGCTGTAGCCCTTGAGCGGATAGACGGGCACGCGCACGCCGAGGGGCTTCAGCAGCCGCGGCGCGTTGGTCCCGAGTGCCAGCACGTACGCATCGGCTTCCATCACGCCCTGGCTCGTCTCCACGCCCATGAGGCGGCCGTGCCATGGCACCAGGCGCGCCACCTCCACGCCGAAGCGATAGCGCACCGGATTGGGCCCGGTCGTCATGATGCGTTTCAGCTCGTTGCAGAACTTGTAGCAATCGCCCGCGTCCTCGCTCGGCGTGTAGATGGCGCCCGCGATCTTCGCGCGGCCGCCTTCGGCGTGGAAGCGCTCGAGCGCGGGCTCGATCGCGAGGCACCCCTTCGCATCCAGCGCCTCCTGCTCGGCGCCGAGCCTTCGCTGGTACTCCATGAGCCGGCGCGCGGACTCGAACGACGCGGGGTCCGTGTGAACCACGAGCTTGCCGTTCTGGACGTAGTCGAAGTCCATCGCGTGGGTGTCCACGAGCTCGTGCATGAGGTCGCGGCTGTAGAAGGCGAGCCGCAGGAGCTTCTGGGTGGTGTCGCCGGCGGTGGCGTTGTTGCATGCCGCGAGGAAAGCCGCGATCCAGCGCCATTGGTCGGGATCCATCTCCGGGCGGAAGCGCAGCGGCGAATCGCGCCGCAGGAGCCACGGCGGGATCTTCGGGATGACCGATGCGCTCGCGAGCGGCGCCACGTAGCTGTACGAGAGCTGCCCGCCGTTGGCGAAGGACGTCTCGAGCGCCACGCCGTCGTTACGCTCCAGCACGGTCACCTCGTGGCCGTCGCGCCAGAAATACCAGGCGCTCGCCACGCCCGCCACGCCTGCGCCGAGGATGATGACTTTCATGGGCCGCGAATTCTAGCGCGCAATCCCCGGAAAAAGGGCTGCCGGAGCAGCCCGTTTCCCCGCGTCTCGCGTATGGCTTACAGCAGCGGCACGATCAGCAGCGCCACGATGTTGATGATCTTGATGAGCGGGTTCACCGCGGGGCCCGCGGTGTCCTTGTAGGGATCGCCCACCGTGTCGCCGGTCACCGCGGCCTTGTGGGCATCGCTGCCCTTGCCTCCGAAGTGGCCGTCCTCGATGTACTTCTTGGCGTTGTCCCACGCGCCGCCGCCCGTGCACATGGAGATCGCGACGAAAAGGCCCGTCACGATCGTGCCCATGAGCATGCCGCCCAGGGCCTGGACGCCGGCGTCGGGACCCATCAGCCAGCGGAGGATGAGCGCCACCGCGATCGGCGAGAGCACCGGCAGGAGCGACGGGATCATCATCTCCTTGATGGCGCCCTTCGTGAGCAGGTCCACCGCGCGAGAGTAGTCGGGTTTCGCCGTGCCTTCCATGATCCCCTTGATCTCGCGGAACTGGCGGCGCACTTCCTCCACCACAGAGCCCGCGCAGCGCCCCACCGCCTCCATCGCCATCGCGCCGAAGAGAAACGGGATCAAGCCGCCCACGAAGAGGCCGATGATGACCGCGGGATTCGAGAGATCGAACGTGATGTGGCGGCCGGCTTCCTCCAGCTTGTGCGTGTAATCGGCGAAGAGCACCAGCGCGGCAAGTCCCGCCGAGCCGATCGCGTAGCCCTTGGTCACCGCCTTGGTCGTGTTGCCGACGGCGTCCAGGGGATCGGTCACGTTGCGCACTTCCTTGGGCAGCTCCGCCATCTCGGCGATTCCGCCCGCGTTGTCCGTGATCGGACCGTACGCGTCCAACGCCACGATGATGCCCGCCATGGAAAGCATGGAGGTTGCGGCGATCGCGATGCCGTAGAGGCCCGCGAGCGAATACGCTGCCCAGATCGCGACGCACACCGAGAGCACCGGCCACGCGGTCGAGCGCATCGAGACGCCGATGCCCGCGATGATGTTGGTCGCGTGGCCCTTGGTCGAGGCTTCGGCCACGTGCTTCACCGGCGGGAAGTCGGTGCCGGTGTAGTACTCGGTGATGATCACCATGAGCGCGGTGAGCACGAGGCCCACGACGCAGGTGCCCCAGAGCTTCAGCACGGTCATCCCCGGGACCGGAAACGCGGCGAGCACGTCCGACATCATCCACTGGGTCACGAAATAGAACGCGATGAGCGAGAGCACGCCCGCCACGGCGAGGCCGCGGTAGAGCGCGTTCATGATCTTGCCGCCCTGCGCGGTCTTCACGAAGTACGTGCCGATCACCGAGGCCACGATCGAGACCGCGCCCAGCACCAGGGGATAGGTGACAGCCGCTTCGGCGTTGCCGGGCAGCAGCAGCGCGCCCAGCACCATCGTCGCGATGATGGTCACCGCGTAGGTCTCGAAGAGGTCCGCGGCCATGCCGGCGCAGTCGCCCACGTTGTCGCCCACGTTGTCGGCGATCACCGCGGGATTGCGGGGATCGTCCTCGGGGATGCCGGCTTCCACCTAGCCCACGAGGTCGGCGCCCACGTCCGCGCCCTTGGTGAAGATCCCGCCGCCCAGGCGCGCGAAGATCGAGATGAGGGAGGAGCCGAACGCGAGGCCGATCAGCGGCTTCACGATCTCGCTCATCTTCGTGCCGTACGGCGCCGAGCCGTGCAGGAACATGAAGAAGCCCGCCACCGAGATGAGCCCGAGGCCCACCACCAGCAGGCCCGTGATGGCGCCGCCCTTGAAGGCGATGTTGAGCGCCGGGCCCACGCCGTGGCGCGCGGCTTCCGCCGTGCGCACGTTGGCGCGCACCGACACGTTCATGCCGATGTAGCCCGCGGCACCGGAGGCGATGGCCCCGATCGCGAAGCCGGCCGCGGTGACCCACCCCAGGCCCGGCACGAGGCCGATCACGAGGAAGAGCACCACGCCCACCATGCCGATGGTCGTGTACTGCCGGTTCAGGTAGGCCTTGGCGCCCGTCTGCACGGCCGCCGAGATTTCGCGCATGCGGTCGTTGCCGTCGGGCTGGCGCAGGATCCACGACGCGGTGAACCCGCCGTACAGCAGCGCGATCACGCCGCAGACGAGCGCTATGAGGATTGCGTTGTTCAACATCTGTGCTTCTCCCAGGGTTTTTGTGAGTGCGGTTTTTGC
>DATBEA010000511.1:0-4996 GCA_036276215.1 Usitatibacter sp. | reverse complement strand
TCGCCGACCCGATAGCTGGTCGGATCCTTGTACGTGAAGTCTCGCGTGGAGCCGTCTTCCAGCTTCACGTACACCACGTACTTCGTGACCGTGTTGCGGTTTTTCTCGACCTCGTTGCCGACGTAGGCGCCGCCCACCGCGCCGCCCACGGTGGCGGCGGTGTTACCGCGGCCGTTTCCGACCTGGTGGCCGAGCACGCCCCCGGCGATGCCTCCCAGCACGGCGCCGGTGCCGGTCGATTCGCCTTTCTGCGTCACGGTGCGCACGTCGATCACCGTGCCGCAGTCGACGCAGGCGGCCTGGGCCTGCGTGGCGGGAAGTGCCGCGAGGCAGATCGCGGCGAGGACGAGACGGGGGGAAAGTTTGCTTGTCATGACGAGCCTCCGGTTGCTGGTTCCAGGATTGTTGTGGTTGTGCGGAAAAATGATAGCACCTGCCGCTAGGCCTTCAGCTGCGGGAAGAGGATCACGTCGCGGATCGACGGGCTGTCGGTGAAGAGCATCGCGAGGCGGTCGATGCCGATGCCTTCGCCCGCGGTGGGCGGAAGGCCGTACTCCAGCGCGCGCACATAATCCGCGTCGTAGTACATCGCCTCCTCGTCGCCCGCCTCCTTCGCCTTCGCCTGCGCCTGGAACCGCGCCGCCTGGTCCTCCGGGTCGTTCAGCTCTGAAAAGCCGTTGGCGAATTCCCGGCCCGTGATGAAGAGCTCGAAGCGGTCCGTGATCGCGGGATTCGCATCGTTGGCGCGGGCGAGCGGCGAGACGTCCACCGGGTGCGACACGATGAACGTGGGGTCGACGAGCTTCGCCTCCGTCGTGGCCTCGAAGAGCTTCAGCTGGAGCATGCCCACGCCGTCCGTGGGAAACACCTCGACGTCGAGCGGGGCGAGGGCGACCTTGAGGTATTCGATCTTCGCGAGCTCGTGCAGGTGGTACATCGGGTTGTACTTCGCGATGGCCTCGGCCATGGTGAGGCGATCGAACTTCTTCGCGAGGTCGACGGCGGCGCCCTGGTAGGTGAGGGCGGTCTTGCCGAGGACCTCGAGCGCAACCGCGCGCAGCAGCTCCTCGGTGAGGTCCATGAGGTAGTTGTAGTCCTGGTAGGCCTCGTAGAACTCGAGCATCGTGAACTCGGGATTGTGCCGCGTCGAGATGCCCTCGTTCCTGAAGTTGCGGTTCACCTCGAAGACTTTCTCGATGCCGCCCACCACCAGCCGCTTCAGGTAGAGCTCGGGCGCGATGCGCAGGAAAAGCTCCATGTCGAGCGCGTTGTGGTGGGTCTTGAAGGGCCGCGCCACAGCGCCTCCCGGGATGGGATGCATCATCGGCGTCTCCACCTCGAGGTAGCCGCGATCCACGAAGAACTCGCGGATCGCCTGGACCATCTTCGAGCGGATCTCGAAGGTGCGCCGCGATTCGGGATTCACGATGAGGTCCACGTAGCGCTGGCGGTATCTCTGCTCCATGTCCGTGAGGCCGTGGAACTTCTCCGGCAGGGGCCGCAGCGACTTGGAGAGCAGGCGAAGCCTCGAGGCGTGCACCGAGAGCTCGCCCTTCATGGTCTTGAAGACCGGGCCCTCCACGCCGAGGATGTCGCCCAGGTCCCAGTGCTTGAACGCCTCGTGCGCCTCGACGCCGGTCAGGTCGTTGTTCACGTAGATCTGGATCTGCCCGCTCATGTCCTGGAGCGTCGCGAAGGAGGCCTTGCCCATGACGCGCTTCAGCATCATCCGCCCGGCGACGACCGCGCCCGGCTTCTCCGACTCGAGCTGGGCCTTGTCCTTGCCGCCGTGGAAGTGGTGCAGCTCGCTCGCCAGGTCCTTGCGGCGGAAATCGTTGGGAAAAGCCTGGCCCTGCTCGCGCAGGCGGGCGAGCTTCGCCCTTCGCTCCGCGATGATCTGGTTCTCGTCCTGAGGGGGGGCTTGATCGCTCATTTCATTCAGCCTTGAAAGGTTTTCCTACACGCCCTGCTTGAGGCTCGCCGTGATGAACGGGTCGAGGTCGCCGTCGAGCACCGACTGGGTGTTCCCCACCTCGACGTTGGTGCGAAGGTCCTTGATCCGCGACTGGTCGAGCACATAGGAGCGGATCTGGTGCCCCCACCCGATGTCGGTCTTGGCGTCCTCCATCTTCTGCTTCTCGTCGTTCTGCTTGCGCACCTCGAGCTCGTAGAGCTTGCTCTTCAGCATCGCGAACGCCTCGGCGCGGTTCCTGTGCTGCGAGCGGTCGTTTTGCGAGGAGACGACGATATTCGTGGGCAGGTGCGTGATGCGCACCGCCGAGTCGGTCTTGTTCACGTGCTGGCCGCCGGCGCCCGACGCGCGATAGGTGTCGATGCGAAGGTCCGCGGGGTTGATCTCGATCTCGATGGTCTCGTCCACCTCGGGATAGACGAACACGCTCGCGAACGAGGTGTGGCGCCGCGCGTTCGAGTCGAAGGGCGACTTGCGCACCAGCCGGTGGATTCCGTTCTCGGTGCGAAGGTGCCCGTACGCGTAGGGGCCGATCACCTTGACGGAGGCGCTCTTGAGTCCCGCGATCTCGCCCGGGCTCTCCTCGAGCAGCTCCGCCTTGAAGCCCTTCTTGTCGCAGTACTTGAGGTACATGCGCAGCAGCATCGAGACCCAGTCCTGCGCCTCGGTGCCGCCCTGGCCGGCATTCAGGTCGATGAAGCAGCTGTTCGGGTCCATCGGATCGTCGAACATGCGGCGGAACTCGAGGTCCTCGACGAGCTTCTTCACGCCCGCGACGTCGCCCTCCACCGATTCGAGGGTGGCGTCGTCGTTCTCCGCGCGGGCGAGGGCGAAGAGCTCGCCCGAGTCCTTGAGCCCGGACTCGATCTGCTCCACGGTTTCGACGGTGCCCTCGAGCGTGCGGCGTTCCTTGCCGAGGTCCTGGGCGCGCTTGGCGTCGTCCCAGATCTTCGGGTCTTCGAGGGTTCGGACGACCTCTACGAGGCGCGACTTCTTGGCGTCGTAGTCAAAGGTACCTCCGCAGCTCCGCGGAGCGGGCCGCGAGGTCGGAGAGGGAGTTCTGGATGATGTTGAGGCGATCGGCTTCCATATCCCCTTGATTATACCGGCCATTGCAGCTGTAACCGTCGCAAGGCCCAGGCAAGCTCGGTAAAAGTGACCTGCGTCACACGTTCGGCGCGCCCATGCCCTCAAAATATCGGCATCCGAATTCAAATTTGACCAAACCGGAGCCGCGCCCCATGAAAAAAATCCTCGCATTGATCGCAACCCTCGCCATGAGCCTCGCCGTCCACGCAGCCGACGCCGACGTGAACCGCGCGAGCCCCGCCGAAGCCGAGGCGATGGTGAAGAAGGCGATCACCTACTACAAGAAGAACGGCAAGGAGAAGTCGATGCCGGAGTTCATGAAGAACCCCGGGCCCTTCGTCGATCGCGACCTCTACGTCACGGTCTACGACATGCAGGCCAACGACCTCGCCCACATCACCCCGAAGCTGGTCGGCAAGAACATGATGGACCTGCGCGACGCCGACGGGAAATACCACATCAAGGAGCGCATGGAAGCCGCGTCGAAGGGCACGTCGGGCTGGCAGGACTTCAAGTTCTTCAACCCGGTGTCCAAGCGCATCGAGCCCAAGCGCATGTACTGGGAGAAGTACGACAACCTGGTCTTCGCGGCGGGCGCGTACAAGCCCGAGTAAGCGATCGCGCGGCCTCAGCCTCGCCAGTGCTCGATGGCGAGCTGCAGCCGCGGAGTTCCCGAATAGTCGTCCACATCGAGGCGGAACACCGCCTCGATTTGCTTTGGGAGCGCCTCGGCCGAATTGAACCGGATGGCGTCGAAGCGCCTTCCCTCCAGCCCCAGCACCAGCCTCAGGTGCTTTTCGCCCACCACGCGCTGCGATTCCACCGCGAAGCGCGCGTCGAAGCGCGGCTCGGGAAAGCCCTGGCCCCACACTTCGCCCTGGAGGAGCTGCGCGAGCTCGCACGTCATCTCGCCCGCGGGTAGCTCACCATCGCTTTCGATCCGCTCGGCCAGGTCGTCCTCGCCCAGCATCTCGCGCGCCACGGCTTCGAACTGCGCGGCGAATTCATCGAGTCGGGCGGCCGGGATGGTCGCGCCTGCCGCTGCCGCGTGTCCCCCGAATCTTTCAAGGAGCCCGGGGCTGCGCTTGTCCATGAGGTCGAGGGCGTCGCGCAGGTGCAGGCCGGGAATGGATCGTCCCGAGCCCTTGAGCCGCGCATCGCCGTCGGTGGCGAAAGCGAACACCGGCCGGTTGTAGCGTTCGCGCAAGCGCGAAGCGAGGAGCCCCACGACACCCGCGTGCCAGTCGCGACGATGGAGCGCCAATGCATAGCCGCGCTCGACGGGAAGGCCCTCGAGCATCGCGAGGGCGGACTCCTGCATGGAGGCCTCGATCTCGCGCCGCTCGCGATTCAACCGGTCGAGCTTCGATGCGAGCTCGAGTGCGCGAGAGGCATCGGTGGCGATGAGGCACTCGATGCCGAGCGACATGTCCGTGAGGCGCCCGGCGGCATTGAGGCGCGGGCCCACGGCGAAGGCGAGATCGTAGGCGGCGGCCTTGCGCGCCTGGCGGCCCGCCACCTCGAGGAGCGCGGCGATGCCCGGGCTCGCGCGGCCCGCGCGGATGCGCGCGAGTCCTTGCGCCACGAGGATGCGGTTGTTGGCGTCCAGGCGCACGACGTCGGCCACGGTGCCGAGCGCCACGAGGTCGAGCAGCCCCGCGAGGTTGGGCTCGGGGCGCTCCGGCGAGAAAGCGCCGCGCCGGCGAAGCTCCGCGCGCAAGGCGAGCATGGTGTAGAAGATCACGCCCACGCCGGCGAGATTCTTGCTCGGGAATCCGCATCCCGCCTGGTTGGGATTCACGATGCAGGCCGCGTCGGGGCGCTGCGCGCCCGGCAGGTGGTGGTCGGTCACCAGCACGCGGATGCCCAGGCGGTTCGCCTCCGCGATGCCATCCACGGCGGCGATGCCGTTGTCCACCGTGATGAGGATCGCCG
>DATBEA010000510.1:0-1724 GCA_036276215.1 Usitatibacter sp. | reverse complement strand
CATCCTCTATCCGCTCTTCCTCATCGCCATCATGTCCACGAGCCGGATGGCGTTCCGCTCGTTCAAGGAATGGTCGCTCTACGGCCGCGGCGGCGAGCAGGGCACGCCCGTCATCATCATGGGCGCGGGCGACGCGGCGGTCGGCCTCGTGAAGGAGCTCTCGCGCAGCCACGAATGGCGCGTGGTGGGCTTCCTCGACGACGACGAGAAGAAGCGCGGGCGCCTGCTGCATGGCGTTCGCGTGGTGGGCGCGTTGGACGACCTGCCGCGCTTCGCGCAGCGCCTGAAGCTTCGCCACGCGATCATCGCCATGCCTTCGGTGCCGTACAAGGTGCGCCGGCGCGTGGTCGAGATCTGCAAGCGGGCGCGCGTGGCGGTGATGACCGTGCCCACGCTGAACAATCTCGTGGGCACCAAGACGATCCCCGCGCGCATCCGCAAGGTGGCCGTCGAGGACCTGATGAAGCGCGAGCCGGTGACCCTCGACGACGCGGGCCTGCACGCCTTCATCGGCGGCCAGGTGGTCATGGTGACGGGCGCGGGCGGCTCGATCGGCTCGGAGCTCTGCCGCCAGATCGCGGCGTTCCAGCCGGCCATGCTCGTGCTCTACGAGATGAACGAGTACGCGATCTACAAGGTGGACGAGCAGCTTCGCGAGCTCTTCCCCGAGATCCCGGTCGCGAGCGTCGTGGGCGACATCAAGAACGCGCGGCGCGTGAACCAGGTGATGCACCAGTACTCGCCGGCCCTGGTCTTCCACGCGGCGGCGTACAAGCACGTGCCGCTGATGGAGGAAGCCAACGCGTGGGAAGCGGTGCGCAACAACGTGCTCGGCACGTACGTGGTCGCCCGGGCGGCCATCGAGTACGGCGTGCAGAGATTCGTGTTCGTCTCGACCGACAAGGCGGTGAATCCGACCAACGTGATGGGCGCCACCAAGCGCCTCGCGGAGATGGTGTGCCAGGCGCTCCAGGCGTCGAGCAACACGCGCTTCGAGATGGTGCGCTTCGGCAACGTGCTGGGCAGCGCCGGCAGCGTGATCCCCAAGTTCCAGGAGCAGATCGACAAGGGCGGCCCGGTGACCGTCACGCACCCGGAGATGGTCCGCTATTTCATGTCAATCCCCGAGGCCGCGCAGCTCGTGCTCCAGGCCGGCTGCATGGGCCTGGGCGGCGAGATCTTCGTGATGGACATGGGCGAGCCCGTGAAGATCGTGGACCTCGCGCGCGACATGATCCGCCTCTCGGAGCTCTCCGAGAACGAGATTCGCATCGTGTACACGGGCCTTCGCCCGGGCGAGAAGCTCTTCGAGGAGCTGCTCGCGGACGACGAGCAGACGCGGCCCACGCCGCACCCGAAGCTTCGCATCGCCAAGGCGCGCGAGGTCGATCCGGGCTGGCTCTCGGGCGTTCTCGAATGGCTGAACCAGGACCGCATGCCGACCGACTCCGAAGTGCGCCGCGACCTGAAGCGCTGGGTGCCCGAATTCCAGTCGCAGGCGCGCCCGAAGCTGGTGTCCATCCCGAAGGCGAAGCTAGGCTGACCCTCGCAGCGACTGCGCGGCGCGCCGCAGCAGCATTCCCGCCATCGCCCAGAAGATGAGCGAGTTGGGGCGGAAGTAGAAATCGTCCGTCACGTCCTTCAATGCGTATGCCGTGATCATCGCAAGGCCCGCGATGGCGATCGGAGCGCCCGCGGGCATGCGGCGCACGGCGGCGAGGCCC
>DATBEA010000509.1:0-4281 GCA_036276215.1 Usitatibacter sp. | reverse complement strand
GGGTTGGCCGGAGACATAACCCACGGGCTTGTTGAGCAGGATCGTCACCTGCTCGCTCTGGTGCCGGGTCGCGGCGGCCTCGACCTCGATCTTCGCATCGGGGGGCACGCGAACTCCGAGCGTCTTCACGATCTCGCCGTTCACCCGGACCCAGCCGTTCTCGATCCACTCGTCGGCTTCGCGGCGCGAGCAGAGGCCCAGCTCGCTCATCCGCTTGGAGAGGCGAGGATCCTCGGATTTCGGGATGGCAGCGAGCGGAGGGCTTGGCGGCTTGCGATCGGGCGGCTTGTGATCGGAAGGCTTGCGGTCGGGCGGCTTGCGGTCGAATTGCTTGCGATCGGGCGGTGTTCGTTCCGGCTTGCGCTCCGCGGCTCTCTTTTCATGCGGCTTCGTGAAGCGCGGTTTCGCGAAGGACGGTTTCGCCGAGGCCGGTTTCGTGAAGCGTGGTTTCGCGGAGGGCGGTTTCGGCTCCGGGGGCGTCGGAGCGGGCTTCTTGGGGAGCTTGAGGGGGTGGGACATGCGGTAATGATAGCCTCCCCGCGAGCGGCCTCGAGGCCCCTCGAAGGAACACCTAGCGGACCCTGGCCTTCTTCCGCTGGACCCTCCGGCATGCGGCGCTTGCGCGCTCGCCGAGGATCTCGGCAAGCCGCGCCACGTCGTGTCCGGGGAACTCCGGATCGGCGAATGCGATGTGCAGGTGCGCCGTGCGATGGGTGCCCGACTCCAGCCGCAGGGGCTTCAGCTGCCCCGAGCGCAGCTCCGGCAGGATCGTGTCCTCCGGCATCCACGCGAAGCCCAGCCCCATGATGAGCGCGCGAATCTGCGTCGCCTTGTTGCTGACGGTCCAGCGCAGCTCCACGCCCTGCACCTCGGGCGCCCGCTGCGCGCTCGTGTCGCGCATGAAGATGCGGCGATGCCGCTTGAGGTCGCGGTCGGTGAGCCCCCGTCGCAGCGCGTGCAGCGGATGGCCGGGGCTCGCCACCGGGATCACGCGCACCGGCATGAGGGGAATGCCGCGGATGCCGTTCTCCTCGGGGCCGATGGCCAGGTCCACGCGACCGCTTTCGAGCAACTCGGTCGTGCCCGAGATGACGGTCTCGTAGACCTCGATCCGCGTCTCGGGCCTCTCGCGCGCGAAAATCTCGAGCGCCTCCAGCAGCAGCCACGTGGGGAAGAGCGTCTCGACGGCGAGGCGGATCTCGGGCTGCCATTCGCTCGACATCTGCGCGGCCCCACGCTCGAGCGTCGCGGCCTCTTCCAGCAATGTCTTCGCGCGGCGGTAGAGCACCCGGCCCGGCTCGGTCAGCACGGCTTTGCGCCCCTTGATCTCGAAGGCCTTCACTCCGAGGAGCCTCTGGATCTGCTGCACGGCGTAGGTGATCGTGGACTGGGTCTTGTGGAGGCGTTCCGCCGCCTGGGCGTATCCGCCGGCTTCGACTACCGCCTGCAGCGCGCGCCACTGATCGAGGCTGATCCGGAGGGTCTGGGACATATTCATGGGATCGATAGATAGAGGCGAAATTTTGCGCTTTTTTATCGAATCGCACCAGCCGATGATGGAGTCATTCCCAACCCATCACAGGAGCCGCAAATGAAGACCCTTCTCCAGATCCACGCGAGCATGTTCTCCGCCGGCGGCCAGTCGAGCCAGCTCGCCCAGCGTTTCGTGGACGAATGGCGCGCCGCGAACCCGGACGGCCAGGTGATCGCGCGCGACATCGGCGCCCAACCCGTTCCGCATCTCACGGCCGAACGCTTCCAGGCTTTCCTCGCGAAGCCCGAGGCGCGGACGGCCGAGCAGCAGGCCGTAGCCGCGTATTCGGATGCGCTCATCGACGAGCTGCGCCAGGCTGACCAAATCGTCCTTGGCCTTCCCATGTACAACTACGGCGTGCCTTCGACGCTGAAGGCGTACTTCGACCACATCGCTCGGGCGGGCGTCACCTTCCAGTACACCGAAAAGGGGCCCAAGGGGCTCGTCACCGGCAAGAAGGCGTACGTGTTCGCCGCGCGCGGCGGCCTCTACGCCGGCACGCCGCTCGACACGCAGAGTTCGTATGTGCGGGACTTCCTGCGCTTCCTCGGCATCGACCAGGTGGAATTCGTCTACGCCGAAGGCCTTGCGATGGGCGACGCGCCGAAGAATGCGGCGCTCACGAAGGCGCACGAGTCGATCCAGAGGCTCGCGCAGCCCCTGGCCCTGGCCGCTTGATCCCGGGAGATGCTCATGAACGCAATCGACACCCTCGTGGAACGAAACGTCCATTGGTTCAACCTGCATGACCAGCCGCACGAGCTGGCGCCGGTCGACGCGTCCAGGCCCCCACGCGAGATCACGTACGTCACGGGCGGGCGGCAGCACGGGTCGATCCGGCGCCTCGTGAGCCCCAAGGACCTCGGCGAGCTCATCAAGCCGTTCGTCTTCCTGGACCACGTGGCGCTCGAAGGCAGCAGCGGCCCGCTCTTCGGCATGCACCCTCACTCGGGCATCGCGACGGTCACCGCCGTTCTCGACGGCGAGGTGGCTTACGAGGACACGACAGGGAAGAGCGGCATCATCCCGAGCGGCGGCCTCGAATGGATGAAGGCCGGAAGCGGCGTCTGGCACGATGGAACTCCCATCCCCGGCAAGCCGTTTCGCGGCTTCCAGCTTTGGCTCGCGCTGCAGGCGGGCGAGGAGGGCGCTCCGCCGGAAAGCCAATACTTCTCGCCCCGGGAGATTCCCCACGCCGGTCCTGCGCGAGTGCTCCTGGGGCGCTACGCGGGCGTGCAAAGCCCGGTGCACGGACCCGGAGGTGTCACCTATCTGCACGTGGAGCTGAAGGACGGCGAGCGCTGGACCTTCACGCCCCCGCCGGTGCAGGAAATCGCCTGGCTTGCCGTCGATTCGGGCGCGCTCGCCGCCGCCAGGACCGTGCACGCGGGCCAGCTCGCGATCTTCAAGGAGTCGAGCCAGCCGATCGTCCTCGAGGCGCAGGGCGACACGTCCTTCGTCCTTGGATCGGCGATCAAGCATCCGTATCCGCTCGTCGTGGGCCGTTCGTCGGTCCACACGAGTCACGAAGCCCTCGCGAGTGGCGAGGCCGGGATCGAGCGCGTCGGCCGGCAGCTCCAGTCCGAAGGCCGGATCTAGGACGCCGCCGCGCCGCTGCTCGCCGGCTTTACAATGCGGAGCGCCGTCATCTTTCGCGGCGACTCCGCTTCATGAAGAACGCTTCGATCTTCCTCATCGTCGCCTCCCTCGCGCTCGCGGGTTGCGCCTCCGTCTACAACAAGGCGAGCAACAAGCCCTGGGTGCCCGGAACGCCCCCGGACATGGGCGCGCCTTCCGACGTCATGCACGAAAACTCCATCATGCTGACGTTTTCCGGTGGAGGATTGCGCGCGGCCGCTTTCTCGCTGGGAGTGCTCACCGCGCTCGAAGGCACGAAGACGCCCGACGGCGACCTGCTCGATGACGTTTCCCTCATCAGCAGCGTCTCGGGAAGCTCGCTCACTTCCGCGTACTACGGGCTGTACGGCCGCGAGGGCCTGGAGCGCTTTCGCGAAAGTGTCCTCCTCCCCGGCTTCGAGGGCGGGATGCGCCTTTCGCTCCTCAGCCCCGCGAACCTCTCGCGGCTCCTGAGCGGCGGCCTCAATACCCGCGAGGATGTGGGCGAGGTCCTCGACAAGAAGGTGTTCCATGGCGCGACCTTCGCGGACCTCTACAAGCGAGGCCGCCCCGCGGTGCGCATTCACGCGACCGACCTTTACCACCGCGTTCCCTTCCCGTTCTTCCCGCCCGTGTTCGAGGTGATTTGCAGCGATCTCGCGAGCTATCCGGTCGCGGACGCCGTCGCGGCGTCGATGGCCGTGCCGCTCGTCTTCGCTCCCATCGTCGTTCGGACGTTCCCCGAGAATTGCCCGCCGCTGCCCAGGGAGGTCGACAACCTCCGCGAGAGCGCGAGGCGATCGCAGTCGATCGACGCGATCTCGCAGGCGCTCGCGGCTTACCGCGACGGAAAGGTCCACTACATCAAGCTCGCCGATGGAGGCCTCACGGACAACTACGCCGTGTCGCTCTTCACGAACCTGCGAACCGCATACGGCACGCCCTATGCGCCCATGTCGGCACGCGACGCGGTCCGCGTGCGCCGCCTGCTGGTGATCGTGGTCGATGCCTCGCGCGGCCCGAATGGCGATTGGATCGATCACGAAGAGGGTCCGGCCGGCCTCGAGCTCGCGCTCTCGGGGACGGACGCGGCCGTGGATACGGCGGCGAAGCTCGCCGCGGACGCCTTC
>DATBEA010000508.1:0-6498 GCA_036276215.1 Usitatibacter sp. | reverse complement strand
CATACGGTCGCAGCGCAAGGCGGCATCGGCGCGGCGCTCGGCAACATGGGCGAGGACAGCTGGCTCTGGCACATGTACGACACGATCAAGGGCTCCGACTACCTGGGCGACCAGGACGCGATCGAGTTCATGTGCCGCATGGCACCCGAGGTCGTGATCGAGCTCGAGCACTACGGCATGCCCTTCGACCGCAACGAGAACGGCACCATCTACCAGCGGCCCTTCGGCGGGCATTCGGCCAACTTCGGCGAGAAGCCCGTCCAGAGGAGCTCGTGCGCCGCGGACCGCACCGGCCACGCGATGCTGCATACCCTCTACCAGAGGAACGTGCACGCGAGGACGCAGTTCTTCGTCGAGTGGATGGCGCTGGACCTCATCCGCGATTCCGAAGGCCAGGTCGTGGGCGTGAGCGCCCTCGAGATGGAAACCGGGGAGATGGTGATCTTCCACGCCAAGGCCGTGCTCTTCGCCACGGGAGGCGCGGGGCGGATCTTCAACTCCTCGACCAATGCGTTCATCAACACCGGCGACGGCCTGGGCATGGCGGCGCGCGCCGGCATCCCGCTCGAGGACATGGAGTTCTGGCAGTTCCACCCGACCGGCGTCGCGGGGGCGGGCGTGCTCATCACCGAGGGCGTGCGCGGCGAGGGCGGCTACCTGCTCAACAAGGCGGGCGAGCGGTTCATGGAGCGTTACGCGCCCACCATGAAGGACCTCGCGTCGCGAGACGTGGTCGCGCGCGCCATGGCCACCGAGATCAAGGAAGGCCGGGGCCTGGGCGAGCACGGCGACTACGTGCTGCTCAAGCTCGACCACCTGGGGCACGAGACCATCGAGAAGCGCCTGCCGGGCATCCGCGAGATCGCCATGAAGTTCGCGAACGTGGACCCGGTGAAGGATCCCATTCCCGTGGTGCCTACGGTGCACTACCAGATGGGCGGCATCCCGACCAACTACCACGGCCAGGTCATCGTCCCGAAGGGCGGCGACATGGAATCGGTGCTGCCGGGCTTCTTTGCGGCGGGCGAGTGCGGCTGCGCCTCGATCCACGGCGCCAACCGGCTGGGGACCAATTCGCTCACGGACCTCCTCGTGATGGGCAAGAGCTCCGCGCTTTCGATGATCGACTTCATCCGCGGCGCGGGCGCCGCGCATCGCGACCTGCCCGCGGACGCGGGGGAGCTCTCACGCTCGCGCCTGGCACGCCTCGATTCGCAGGCGGGCGGCGAGAACGTGCCCGAGGTGCGCGCCGAGATCCAGCGCACGATGCAGGCGCACTGCGGGGTCTTCCGCTTCCCGGATCTCCTCGCGCAGGGCGTGGAGAAGATCAAGGCGGTCGCCGAGCGCGCGCGCCGCACCCAGATCAAGGACAAGTCGAGGGTATTCAACACGGCACGGGTGGAAGCGCTCGAGCTGGACAACCTCATGGAGACCGCGCGCGCCACCATGGTGAGCGCGGCCGCCCGCGAGGAGAGCCGGGGCGCCCACGACCGCGCGGACTTCCACCTGCGCGACGACGCGAAGTGGCTCAAGCACACCCTGTGGAACCGCGAGGGCGACCGCCTCGAGTACAAGGCCGTGCACCTCAAACCGTTGACAGTAGATACGTTCGTGCCCAAGGCACGGGTGTACTAAGACACGAGGCGCGAGACGCGAGATGAAATTCAGGATCCAGCGCTACGACCCGGACAAGGACGCCCGTCCGTACATGCAGGACTACGACGTGGAGATGGGGCCGGCGGACCGGATGCTCCTCGATGCGCTGGTGCGCATCAAGACGGTGGACGATTCGCTGGCGCTGCGCCGTTCGTGCCGCGAAGGCGTGTGCGGGTCGGATGCCATGAACATCAACGGCAAGAACGGCCTCGCGTGCATCACGAAGCTCACCGACGTGAAGGAGCCCGTGGTGATCAGGCCGCTGCCGGGGCTGCCGATCATTCGCGACCTCATCGTCGACATGACGCAGTTCTTCGCGCAGTACCACTCGGTGAAGCCCTACGTGGTGAACGACGACCCGCCGCCCGAGAAGGAGCGGCTGCAGTCGCCCGCGGAGCGCGACGAGCTGAACGGCCTCTACGAATGCATCCTGTGCGCGTGCTGCTCGACCGCGTGTCCCAGCTTCTGGTGGAACCCGGACAAGTTCGTGGGGCCCGCCGGGCTGCTGCAGGCCTACCGATTCATCGCGGACAGCCGCGACACGGCGACCAACGACCGTCTCGACAACCTCGAGGACCCGTACCGCCTCTTCCGCTGCCACACGATCATGAACTGCGTGGACGTCTGCCCCAAGGGGCTCAATCCGACGCTCGCCATCGGAAAGATCAAGTCGTTGCTGGTGGCGCGAAATGTCTAGGGCACGAACGGTGGTGGAGCGGTTGAAGTGGAGGAGCCGGCGAGGGTTGCTGGAGCTGGACATCGTCCTCGAGCGCTTCTGGGCGCGCGCGGGCGAGATGCAGGACGGTGACGCGGCGGCGCTCGAAGGGCTGCTGGCGCTGCCCGACAACGACCTGCTCGACCTCGTGATGGGGCGGGCGGAAACAACCGAGTCACACCTGCGGCCCATGCTGCAACGTTTGCGCACAGTCTAAGGAGCGGAAGAACATGGAATCCAAAGGCACGGTCAAGATCAACTATGCGGACGGCAAGGTCTTCGACGCGCCCGTCTACGGCGGGACGATCGGGCCGGACGTGTTCGACATCCGCGCCCTGTACGCGAAGACCGGGATGTTCACCTACGACCCGGGCTTCATGTCGACCGGTTCCACGCAATCGAAGATCACCTACATCGACGGCGACAAGGGCGTGCTGCTCTATCGCGGCTATCCCATCGAGCAGCTCGCCGTGAACTGCGACTTCCTCGAGGTCTGCCACCTGCTGATGTACGGCGAGCTGCCCACGCAGCCGCAGAAGGACAAGTTCGTCTGGACGGTCACCCGCCACACGATGGTGCACGAGCAGCTGGCGCGGCTCTTCCAGGGCTTCCGCCGCGATTCGCACCCCATGGCGGTGATGGTGGGCGTGGTGGGCGCGCTCTCGGCCTTCTACCACGACTCCCTCGACATCAATAACCCGGAGCACCGCGAGATCTCGGCCTTTCGCCTCATCGCGAAGCTGCCGACCATCGTCGCGATGGCCTACAAGTACAACATGGGCCAGCCGTTCATGTACCCCAAGAACGACCTGGGCTACACCGCGAACTTCATGCGCATGATGTTCGGCGTGCCGGCCGAGGAGTACGAGGTGAACGACGTGCTGGTGCGCGCGCTCGACCGCATCTTCATCCTGCACGCCGACCACGAGCAGAACGCTTCCACGTCCACCGTCCGCCTGGCGGGCTCCTCCGGCGCCAATCCGTTCGCGTGCATCGCGTCCGGCATCGCTTGCCTCTGGGGCCCGGCCCACGGCGGCGCCAACGAGGCGGCGCTGCAGATGCTGATCGACCTGCAGAAGGAAGGCGGCGTCGAGAAGATCGGGGAATTCATCAAGAAGGTGAAGGACAAGAACTCCAACGTGAAGCTGATGGGCTTCGGGCACCGCGTGTACAAGAACTACGACCCGCGCGCCAAGCTCATGCAGGAGACCACGCGCGAGGTGCTCGACGCGCTCGACATGCACAGCGACCCGCTGCTGAAGCTCGCCATGTCGCTGGAGAAGATCGCCCTCGAGGACGACTACTTCGTCTCCCGCAAGCTCTATCCCAACGTGGACTTCTACTCGGGGATCGTGCAGCGGGCGCTCGGCATCCCGACCTCGATGTTCACGTGCATCTTCGCGCTCGCCCGCACCGTGGGGTGGATCGCGCAATGGAACGAGATGATCTCGGACCCCGAGCAGAAGATCGGGCGCCCGCGGCAGCTGTATACCGGCCCCACGCAGAGGGATGTGGTGCCCATCGCAACGAGAAAATAGGCGCGAGGCGCGAGAGATCGAAGAGGATCACATGGCAAGCGTAATGAAGGAGTTCCAGGAAACCTCCAACCTGTACGGGTCGAACGCGCCCTACGTCGAGGAGCTCTACGAGCGCTACCTCGCGGATCCCGCGTCGGTCGACGCGTCGTGGAAAGCGGTGTTCGACGCGTGGCAGAAGGACAATCCGGCGAAGAAGGACGTGCCGCACTCGGGCGTGATCGCCGCGTTCGAGAACCTCACCCGCCACGCGCAGGTCGCGGCCGGCGCGGCGAGCGCGGGCGACGAGAAGCAGCTGAAGGTGCTGCAGTACATCCGCGCGCACCGCGTGCTGGGCTCGCGCGACTCGCAGCTCGATCCGCTGAAGCGCCTGGAGCGCACGCCGGTGCCCGAGCTGGAGCTCTCGTTCTACGGCCTCACCGAGGCCGACATGGACCGGGAATTCTCACCCGGGTCCTGGCAGGGATCGAAAGGGTCCATGAAGCTGCGCGACATCGTCGCCGCCGTGAAGAAGACCTACTGCGGCACGATCGGCGTCGAGTACATGTACATCTCGTCCACCGAGGAGAAGCGCTGGATCCAGAAGCGCTTCGAGGGAACGCTCTCCACCCCCAGGCACGGCAACGAGCAGAAGCGCTGGATCCTCGAGCGCATCACCGCCTCGGAGACGCTCGAGCGCTACCTGCACACGCGCTACGTGGGGCAGAAGCGTTTCTCGGGCGAGGGCGGCGAGTCGATGATCCCGATGCTCGACACCGTGATCGAGAACGCCGGCTCCCACGGCGCGAAGGAGGTCGTGGTCGGCATGGCGCACCGCGGGCGGCTCAACGTGCTGGTGAATAGCCTCGGCAAGGTCCCCGCGGACCTCTTCGGCGAGTTCGAGGGCAAGCACAGCGACGCGCTCATGGCGGGCGACGTGAAATACCACCAGGGTTTCTCCTCCGACATCCAGACCGCCGGGGGGCCCGTGCATCTCACGCTCGCCTTCAACCCGTCGCACCTCGAGATCGTGAACCCTGTGGTCGAGGGCTCGGTGCGCGCGCGCCAGCACCGGCGCGGCGACCACGTGGGTAACCAGGTGCTCCCGATCCTCATCCACGGCGACGCCGCCTTCGCGGGGCAGGGCGTGGTGATGGAGACGCTGGCGCTTTCGCAGACGCGGGGCTACAAGACGGGCGGCACCGTGCACCTCGTCGTGAACAACCAGATCGGCTTCACCACTTCCGACACGCGCGACGCGCGTTCCTCCCTCTACTGCACCGACATCGCGAAGATGATCGAGGCGCCCGTCTTCCACGTGAACGGCGACGACCCCGAGGCGTGCGTGTTCGTCTCCACGATCGCCGAGGAATACCGGCGCACCTTCAGGAAGGACGTGGTGGTGGACCTCGTGTGCTTCCGCCGCCTGGGCCACAACGAGCAGGACGAGCCGTTCGTGACCCAGCCGCTCATGTACAAGAAGATCGCGCAGCACCCAGGCACTCGCAAGCTCTATGCCGACAAGCTCGAGCGCGAGTCGGTGGTGCCCCCCGGGACGGGCGACCAGCTCGTGGCGCAGGTGCGCGCGACGCTCGATGCGGGCAAGAGCACCAATCCGAAGATCCTCTATGGCCTGAAGCCCGCGCTCGCCATCGACTGGGCGCCCTACATCGGCGTCTCCTGGCGCACGCCCGCGCCGACCGGGCTTCCGCCTGCGAAGCTGAAGGAGCTCGCCAGGCGGCTCACCGAGATTCCCGCGAACTTCAAGCTGCACCCGTCGGTGGAGCGCCTGCTCGCCGCGCGCCGCGAGATGGGCGAGGGCAAGATCGCGCTCGACTGGGGCATGGCCGAGAATCTAGCCTACGCCTCGCTCGTGGACGAGAACCACCCGGTCCGGCTCTCGGGCCAGGATGCCGGCCGCGGCACGTTCGCCCACCGCCACGCGGTGCTGCACGACCAGAACCGCGAGAAGTGGGACGCGGGCGTGTACATCCCGCTCCAGAACGTGCGCGCGGGCCAGGCCAACTTCGTCGTGATCGATTCGCTCCTGTCCGAGGAGGCGGTGCTCGGCTTCGAGTACGGCTATTCGACCGCGCAGCCCTTCGAGCTCGTGATCTGGGAGGGGCAGTTCGGCGACTTCGCCAACGGCGCGCAGGTGGTGATCGACCAGTTCATCTCCTCGGGCGAGCGCAAATGGCTCAGGATGAGCGGGCTGGTGATGCTGCTGCCCCACGGCTACGAGGGCCAGGGGCCCGAGCACTCCTCGGCGCGCCTGGAGCGCTATCTGCAGCTTTGCGCCGAGGACAACCTGCAGGTCGCCAACTGCACCACCCCGGCCAACTACTTCCACATCCTGCGCCGGCAGATGCACCGGCCCTTCCGCAAGCCGCTGATCCTGATGACGCCCAAGTCGCTGCTCAGGCACAAGCGGGCCGTCTCCAACCTCGAGGACCTGATCCCCGGGACCTCGTTCCACCGGGTGATGATCGACGGGGCCGAGGCCGGCTGCGACGTCGGCGGCGCCGAGCTGGTCGCGGACGATCAGATCAAGCGGGTGATCCTGTGCTCGGGCAAGGTCTACTTCGACCTGGTCGACGCCAGGGCCAAGGCGGG
>DATBEA010000507.1:0-1655 GCA_036276215.1 Usitatibacter sp. | reverse complement strand
GCCGGTTCAACGCGCAGACGCGCGAGGCGATCGCCAAGCTCAAGAAAGGCGAGATCACGCCGCCGGTCGAGGACGAGTCCGGCATGCACCTCTTCAAGCTCGTCGCGCGGCAGCCCGGCACCATCCCGAAGTTCGACGAGGCGCGCGAGAAGATCATCGCCACGGAACGCGACCGCATCCGCAAGGAGCGCGGCGACGCCGTGCTGCAGCAGATCCGCTCGTCGCCCACGGTGATCACGCACCAGGCGAACCTCGATGCCCTCGTGATCCCCGTCGACCCCGAGATCCTGAAGAAGGCCCAGGAAGCGGCGGCCGGGAAGCCGCCGCAGAAGAAGTGACGCTGTCGCGGTGAGCGCGATCCGCGTCTTCATCGGGTACGACACGCGCGAGGCCGTCGCCTTCAGCGTGCTGTCGCATTCGATCCACGGGCGCGCTTCCGAGCCGGTGTCGATCACGCCCGTCATGCTCACCGGGCTGCGCGGCGTCTTCGCGCGGGACGTGAACCCGCTCCAGTCGACGCAGTTCTCGTTCTCGCGCTTTCTCACGCCCTGGCTCTGCGGCTACGAGGGATGGGCGGTCTTCACCGACTGCGACATGCTGGTGCTGGACGACATCGCCCGCCTGTGGGCCCTGCGCGACGAGCGCTTTGCCGTGCAGGTCGTGAAGCACGTGCACGTGCCCAGGGAAGAGGTGAAGTTCCTGGGCGCCGTGCAGACCAAGTACGAGAAGAAGAACTGGTCGTCGGTGATGCTCATGAACTGCGAGCGTTGCACTGCGTTGACGCCCGAGTACGTGAACCGCGCGAGCGGCCTCGAGCTGCACCAGTTCAAGTGGCTGGAAGGCGACCACCTCATCGGCGACATCCCCCACGGGTGGAACCACCTCGTGGGCTACGATCCGCCGCGGCGCGACGCGAGCCTCGTGCACTACACCATCGGCGGGCCGTACTTCGAGGCCTACCGCGATTGCGAATACGCCACCGAGTGGTTCGCCGAGCGCGACGCGATGCTCGCGGTCGTGGAGCGCGCGAAGGCGGTCGCCTGGGCGTGAGGCGAGCGTGAGCCGCGCCGCCCCGGATCCGGCGAGCCTGGAGGCCCCGCCCGCTTCCGCCCCGCGCTGGGGCTGGCTCCTCGCCTCGTTCGTCCGCCGGGAGATTCTCAACCGCTATGCCGGCAGCATCTCCGGCCTCGCCTGGACGCTGCTGCACCCGCTCGCGCAGCTCGCCGTCTTCGCCTACGTCTTCAGCCGCGTCTTCCGCATCGGCGTGCCGGCCGGCTATCCGGGCGTCGACTACGTGGCCTTCGTGGCGATCGCCTTGTGGCCGTGGGTGATGTTCTCGGAGGGCCTGCAGCGCGCCCTGGGGTCGATCGCGGCCAATGCGGGGCTGATCCGCAAGGTCGCCTTCCCGCACCGCCTGCTGGTCTTCTCGGCCGTCCTGGCCTCGTGCGCGGTGCATCTCGCCGGCTTCGTCGCGGTGCTCCTGGTCCTGCGCGCGGCGGGCGAGCCCATCCACATCTACCGGATCCCGCTCGCCGTGGTGCTGCTCATCCCGTACATGCTGCTCGCCACGGGCATTGGCGCCGTCCTGGCGGCCCTGCAGACGCTCCTGAGGGACGTGGAGCACGTGGTGCAGGTCGTGCTGCTGGTGCTCTTCT
>DATBEA010000506.1:0-3114 GCA_036276215.1 Usitatibacter sp. | reverse complement strand
CGCGATCGCCACGTCCAGCATCGAGAACTCCTCGCCCAGCATGTATTTCTGCTTCACGAAGATGGGCGCGATCTGGATCAGGTTCTCGCGGATATAGAGCCGCGCCTTCTCCTGGGCCTTCTGCGTGCCCGATTCCAGCGTCTGCACGTGGTTGAAGAGCTCCTGCTCGAAGCGGAAGAGGAAGAGCCGCGCGCGCGCCCTCATCACCGGGTCCGCGGGCATGAGCTGCGGGTGCGGGAAGCGCTCGTCGATGTACTCGTTGATGATGTTCGACTCGTAGAGCACCAGGTCCCTCTCGACGAGGACAGGCGTCCGGTTGTACGGGTTCATCACCGCGAGGTCCTCGGGCTTGTTCATGAGGTCCACGTCGATGATCTCGAAATCCATGCCCTTTTCATAGAGCACGATCCGGCACCGGTGGGAAAAGGGATCGGTGATCCCCGAGTAGAGAGTCATCATGGCTAGTTCACCTCTTCATCGCGCGGGCGGGAGCCCGCGCGTCGTCCGTCAGCGGACGTCTTTCCAGTATTCCTTCTTGAGCATCAACGCGAGCACGAAGAAGCCGCCGAGGAAGAACATCACGAGGATGCCCCAGTGCCTGCGGCTCGCCTGCGCGGGCTCGCCCATGTAGGCGAGGTAGTTCACGAGGTCGGCCACGTAGTGGTCGTACTCGAGCGGCTTCATCGATCCCGGCCTCGCCATCGCGAGGTGCGAGCTCACGCGCTCGTCGCCCGTGCCCTCGTCCATGTGCTTCTCGACCTCGAGCTCCTGCACGCCCTGGTACTCGTAGAGCACGTGCGGCATGGCCACGTTGGGGAAGACCGTGTTGTTCCAGCCGGTCTTGCTCTTCGAATCCTGGTAGAAGCCGCGCAGGTAGCTGTAGAGCCAGTCCGGGCTCCTCGAGCGCGCGACGAGCGAGAGGTCCGGGGGCACGACGCCGAAGGCCGCCTTGGCGATCTTGGGGTCCATGGCCGTGGTCATCGTGTCGCCCACCTTCTCGGTGGTGAACATGAGGTTGTCGCGGATCTGCGCCTCGGTGAGGCCCAGGTCCTCGAGGCGCGCATAGCGCATCGAGGAAGCGGAATGGCAATTGAGGCAATGGTTCACGAAGATCGCCGCGCCGTGCTGCAGCGACACCTTGTCCTGCGGATCGATCGGCGCGCGCTCCAGCGCCGGGCCGCCTTCTTCGGCCGCGAGCGCCAGCGGCAGGACGGTGAGGAGCGTGGCGAGGAGCTTCTTCATCACGACGTCACCCGTTTCGGCTCGGGCTTCTCCCGGTCGTTCGCCGTGTACCACGGCATGAGCAGGAAGAAGAGGAAGTAGACCACCGTGAGCACGCGCGCGACCCAGAGGGCGATGTAGTCGCCGCCCACGATCGGGAGCCCCTTGCCGAACTCGCCCCACACGGTCGTGGGCTCGACGCCGAGGTATCCCAGGAGCAGGAAGGCGATGACGAAGAGCGTGAACCAGACCCGGTACTGGGGGCCGCGGTAGCGGATCGATTTCACGCGCCCGCGGTCCAGCCACGGCACCACGAAGAGGATCATGGTCGCGATTCCCATGACGGCCACGCCCGGGAACTGCGACTGGAACATCGGGGGCACGGCCCGCAGCATCGCGTAGAACGGCGTGAAGTACCAGACCGGCGCGATGTGGGGCGGGGTCTTCAGCGGATCCGCGGGGATGAAGTTGTTGGCTTCGAGGAAGTAGCCGCCCATCTCAGGGGTGAAGAAGACGATCGCCGCGAACACGATGAGGAAGACGGCGGCGCCCGCGGTGTCCTTCACCGTGTAGTACGGGTGGAACGGGATGCCGTCGCGCGGATGGCCCGAGACCGGGTCGATGTCGTCCTTGATCTCCACGCCGTCGGGGTTGTTGGAGCCCACCTCGTGTAACGCGAGGAGGTGCGCGGACACCAGGCCCAGCAGCACCAGCGGCAGCGCGATCACGTGCAGCGCGAAGAAGCGGTTCAGCGTCGCGTCCGACACGTTGTAGTCGCCGCGGATCCAGATCGCGAGCCCCTCGCCGATGAACGGGATCGTGCCGAAGAGGTTGATGATCACCTGCGCGCCCCAGTAGGACATCTGTCCCCACGGCAGCAGGTAGCCGAAGAACGCCTCGCCCATGAGCGAGAGGTAGATCAGCACGCCGAAGATCCACACCAGCTCGCGCGGGCGGCGGTAGGAGCCGTACATGAGCCCGCGCACCATGTGCAGGTACACGCAGATGAAGAACATCGAGGCGCCCGTCGAGTGCACGTAGCGGATGAACCAGCCGCCCGGCACGTCGCGCATGATGTATTCGACCGACGCGAACGCGGTGGCCGCGTCGGGCTTGTAGTTCATGGTGAGGAAGATGCCCGAGGCGATCTGGATCACCAGCACCAGGCCCGCGAGCGAGCCGAAGTAGTACCAGAAGTTGAAGTTCTTCGGCGCGTAGTACTCGGAGACGTGCTCCTTCCAGAGCGCCACCAGCGGGAAGCGCTGGTCGACCCACGTGACCACGCCGTTCAGGGGCCCCATGCCGGTGACCGGCGCCTTGGGCGCGCCCATGTCAGGCCCCCTTCGTGTCTTCGCCGACCACCACCAGCCCCGCGCTGGCGTAGCGGTGCGGCGGGATGACGAGGTTCTTCGGCGCGGGCGAGCCCTTGAAGACGCGGGCGGCCAGGTCGAAGCGGGAGTTGTGGCACGGGCAGTAGTAGCCGCCGGGCCAGTCGGCGCCCATGTCGGAGGCGGCGCCGATCTCCTTCTTGAGGGTGGGCGAGCAGCCCAGGTGCGTGCAGACGCCCACGGCGACCAGCACCTCGGGCTTGATCGAGCGCGTGGCGTTCTTCGCGTAGGCGGGCTGGTCGGAATCCTTCGATTCGGGATCGACCAGCACGGCGTCGTGTTTCGGAAGCTGGTCGAGCATCTCAGGCGTGCGGCGCAGCACCCAGACGGGCTTGCCGCGCCACTCGAAGGTGACCTGCTGGCCCGACTCGATGCGGGAAATGTCGGCCTCGATGGGCGCGCCCGCGGCGAGCGCCCTCGCGCTGGGCAGCCAGCTCGCGAGGAAGGGCACGGCGACGGCGCCCCCGAGGGCTCCACCGGCGGCGGCCGTGGCAATGAGGAGGAC
>DATBEA010000505.1:0-8106 GCA_036276215.1 Usitatibacter sp. | reverse complement strand
GCCGCCGTGAGCGCGGTGCGACCACCGCTTTTCTGGGTGGCGGGCGTGCCCGAGTGGGTGGTGGAGGGGTGGGACGAGGTGCCCGACCACGCGCTCTGCGTGGCTTTCCTTCTCCTCGTGGCGGCCGCGGTGCTCGCCTGGGGGAGCTATAATTTCCGATTCCGGAGGTGATGCCATGAACGCTGCCGTTGTCCAGGACCGCTCCGCGGTCCCCAATCTCAAGGATCCCAGGCTTTTCCGCGAAAACGCCTACATCGACGGCGCGTGGGCCGAGGCCGACAGCCGCGCCCGATTTGCGGTGGACAACCCCGCTGACGGCACCGTCGTGGGGCACGTGCCCAACATGGGCGTGGCGGAGACGCGTCGCGCGATCGCCGCGGCCGAGGCTGCGCTGCCCGCATGGCGCGCGAAGACCGCGAAGGAGCGCTCGAAGATCCTGCGCAAGTGGTACGACCTCATCGTCGCCAACGTGGACGACCTGGCGCTGCTCCTCACCATCGAGCAGGGCAAGCCCCTCGCCGAGGCCAAGGGCGAGATCATCTACGGCGCGACCTTCGTCGAGTGGTTCGCCGAGGAGGCCAAGCGCGTCTACGGCGACGTGATCCCGAGCCCCACCAACGACCGGCGCCTCATCGTGATCAAGCAGCCCATCGGCGTGGTGGCCGCCATCACGCCATGGAACTTCCCCAACGCGATGATCACGCGCAAGGTCGCTCCGGGCCTCGCGGTGGGATGCACCTTCGTGCTCAAGCCCGCCGAGCAGACGCCGTTCTCGGCTCTTGCGCTTGCCGAGCTCGCGGAGCGCGCCGGAATGCCCAAGGGCGTGCTCAACATCGTGACGGGCGATCCCGCGCCCATCGGCCAGGAGCTCTGCGCGAGCCCGATCGTGCGCAAGGTGACCTTCACGGGCTCCACGGAAGTGGGCCGGATCCTCATGCGCCAGAGCGCCGACACGATCAAGAAGCTCTCGCTCGAGCTGGGCGGTAACGCGCCCTTCATCGTCTTCGACGATGCGGACCTCGACGCGGCAGCCGAAGGCGCCATCGCTTCCAAGTACCGCAATGCGGGCCAGACCTGCGTCTGCGCGAACCGCATCTACGTGCAGGATTCGGTGTACGACGCCTTCGCGAAGAAGCTGGGCGAGAAGATCAAGACCTTCAAGGTCGGGCGCGGCGAGGACGAGGGCGTGAACATCGGGCCGCTGATCGATACGCAGGGGCTCGCCAAGGTCGAGGAGCATGTGGCCGACGCCGTTTCCAAGGGCGCCAAGGTGATGATGGGCGGCAAGCGCCATTCGCTGGGCGGACGGTTCTTCGAGCCCACGCTGCTGACCGAGGTCACGCCCGAGATGAAGGTCTCGCGGGAGGAGACTTTCGGTCCCGTAGCGCCTCTCTACCGCTTCAAGAAGGACGAGGATGCGATCCGGCTCGCCAACGACACCGAGTTCGGGCTCGCGGCCTATTTCTACTCGCGTGACGTGGGCCGCATCTTCAAGGTGGCCGAGGCGCTGGAGACGGGGATGGTCGGCGTGAACGTCGGTATCCTCGCCAACGAGGTCGCCCCTTTCGGCGGCGTGAAGCAGTCCGGCCTCGGGCGCGAGGGCTCGAAGTACGGCATCGACGACTTCCTCGAGATCAAGTACCTCGCGCTCGGGGGGATGTAGAAACGGTCGAGAGTGATTCGAGCGAAAGACCTTGAAAAGTACCTGACATAGAGCCTTGAGCACGAATCCATCTTTGCCGTATCCGCGTTCATCTGCGCTCCATCCGCGTTCATCCGCGTTCAAGAGATTTTCGCTCGCGTCACTCCTCGCTCTGTCGGCCCTTGTCGCGGTAGCGCAGGATCGGCCGTCGCAGCCCGAGCCGCCGAGCGGCTGGACTCCGAAGCAGCTCGCGCACGCGAAGCGCTACATGGTGGCGGCCGCCAATCCGCTCGCGGTGGAGGCGGGGCTGCGGATGCTCGAGCGCGGCGGCAACGCGATCGACGCGATGGTGGCGGTGCAGCTCGCACTGAACCTGGTCGAGCCCAGCTCCTCGGGCCTGGGCGGCGGCACGTTCCTGATGTTCTACGACGCGAAGGCGCGCGAGATCCACGCCCTCGACGGACGCGAGGTCGCCCCCGCGGGCGCGACCCCGCAGCTCTTCACGGCCGCCGACGGCAAGCCGATGGCCTTCCGCGAGGCCCGCGTGGGCGGCCGGTCGGTCGGCGTGCCAGGCACTCCGCGTCTTCTCGAGATCGCCCACCTTCGCTACGGCAAGCTCCCCTGGAAGGCCCTCTTCGAGCCTGCCATCCAGCTTGCCGAGAAGGGCTTCCCCCTTTCGCCGCGCCAGCACGAGCTCGTGGGCCGTGAACGAGGGCTCGGCGAAGAGACCGCGGCGCGGGGCTATTTCTTCGACGTGGACGGCGCGCCCAAGGCGGTCGGCGCCCTCGTGCGCAACCCCGATTTCGCCGCGACGCTGCGCAAGATCGCCGACCAGGGCGCGGACGCGTTCTACCGTGGCGACATCGCGCGCGACATCGTGGCCGCCGTCGGCTCGCATCGCAATGCCGGGACCCTTTCGGCGGACGACCTTGCGGACTACCGCGTGCGAGACGTCGAGGCGCTGTGCGGGGTCTATCGCACTTATCGGCTGTGCGGGATGCCGCCCTCATCATCGGGAGGGATCGCGGTCCTCCAGGTCCTGGGCGAGCTTTCGCGGTTCGACATGGCCGCGATGCGGCCTGGCTCGGCGCAGGCGGTTCACGTCGTGGCCGAGGCCGAGCGCCTCGCCTTCGCGGACCGCAACCAGTACGTGGCCGACGACCGTTTCGTCCACGTTCCGGTGAAGGGGCTGCTCGATCCGGCCTACCTGCGCGAGCGCTCGAGCCTCATCCGGCTCGACAAGTCGATGGTGAAGGCCGAAGCGGGCCACCCGGCCGGCTCGAAGGCGTCCTACGCCGAGGATGCGCTGGACGAAGCCTCGGGCACGTCGCACATCTCGATCGTCGACGCCAGCGGCAACGTGGTCTCCATGACGACCACCATCGAGAGCGCCTTCGGCAGCCACATCATGGTCGATGGCTTCATGCTGAACAACGAGCTCACGGATTTCAATTTCCTTCCCGCAAGCGGCGGCCTGGGCGTGGCCAACAGCGTCGCCGCAGGCAAGCGGCCGCGCAGCTCCATGTCGCCCTTCCTCGTATTCGACGCGAAGACGGGCGCGCCGGAGATGGCCCTCGGCAGCTCGGGCGGGGCGCTCATCATCGGCGAGGTCGCCAAGGCGCTGGTGGCGCTCATCGACTGGAAGATGGACATGCAGCAGGCGATCGACCTCGCCAACTTCGACAGCCGCAATGGCCCGACCGAGATCGAGCGCGGCAGCGCGCTCGAGCAGGTCGTTCCGGCGCTCCAGGCGATGGGGCACACGGTGCGCGTGATCGACATGACGAGCGGGATGCACGGAATTCGCCGTGTGTCCGCGGGCCTGGAGGGCGGCGCCGATCCGCGCCGCGAAGGGGTCGCGCGCGGCGGGTAAGGTCCCGGATTTCCTGGCAGTGAACCACGAGGAGAGTGAATTGAGAAAGAGCTTCAGCGCGGCGCTGGCCGCAGTGGCCGCGATCGGAATGGCGTTCGGCGCGGACGAGAAGAAGGACACGAAGGCGGGGTGCGAGCCCCCGCCCACCCAGCTGGTGAAGAAGGACCTGAAGGAAGGCGACGGCAAGGTGGTCGAATTCCGCACCCCGATCCTCGCCGGATACACGGGCTGGCTCTACGAGCCGTGCGCGCCGGACCACAAGGGCGCGAAGTTCGACAGCTCCGAGGGCCGCTCGACGCCCTTCGGGTTCGTCGTCGGCGCGGGCCGCGTGATCAAGGGCTGGGACGAAGGCGTGATCGGCATGAAGGAGCACGGCAAGCGCCTGCTCGTGATCCCGCCGGACAAGGGATACGGCGAGCGCGGCGCGGGCGGCGGCAAGATTCCGCCCAACGCGACGCTGGTGTTCGAGGTCGAGGTGGTGGAGGTCCTCGGCAGCGGCCCGAGCGTGAAGACCGTGCCGGCGCCGAAGAAATGAAGCTCGCGAGCGCGAGCTTCGCCGACGGCGCGGCAATTCCCGCCGAGTTCGCGTTCTGCGCGCCGGACGCGAAGACCCACGCGACGCTCTCCACGAATCGCAGCCCCGCGCTTTCGTGGAGCGGCGCGCCGCAGGCGACCCGGTCCTTCGCCATCGTCTGCCACGATCCCGACGTGCCGAGCCAGGGCGACGACGTCAACAAGGAAGGCCGCGTCGTGCCGAGGAGCCTCGCGCGCGTCGATTTCTTCCACTGGGTGATCGTCGATCTTCCCGCGTCCCTCGGCGGCGTGCAGGCGGGCGAGTTCTCATCGAGCGTGACACCCCGCGGCAAGCCCGGCCCCGCGGCCGCCCACGGCTCGCGCCAGGGCATCAACAGCTACACGGGCTGGTTCGCTTCGGACAAGGACATGTCGGGCGAGTACCGCGGCTACGACGGGCCGTGCCCGCCGTGGAACGACGAGATGGCGCACCGATATGTGTTCACCGTGTATGCGCTCGATGTCGCGCGCCTCGCGGTGGACGGCTCCTTCGATGGCCCCGCGGTGCGCAAGGCCGTGCAGGGACACGTCCTCGCGGAGGCGGCGATCACCGGGTACTACACGCTCAATCCTTCGGTGAAGGCCCATTCCTCGGTGAAGCCTTGAGGCATTCGCGCCGCAGGTTCCTCGGCGCCGCGCTCGCCGCCGCCGCCGCGCCGCGCGTTTTCGCGCAGGAAGCGCCCCGGTGGGAGGCGCTGCGCAAGGGCGGCTTCGTGCTCCTGATGCGCCATTCGGCCACCACGGCCGCGGGCGTCGACCCGAAGGGCTTCCGGCTGGGCGACTGCAGGTCGCAGCTCAACCTCTCCAACGACGGACGCGCCCAGGCGCAGCGCGCGGGCCAGCGCATCGCCGAGCAGAAAGTGCCGGTCGCGCACGTCTACACGAGCCCGTGGTGCCGGTGCCACGAGACGGGACTCCTCGCGTTCGGGAAAGCCGAGGACTGGGAGCCGCTCGGCACCTTCTTCTACGAGCCCACGCGCGAGGAGGACTACACCAAACGCGTGAAGGCCCGCATCGGCAACTACTCGAGCCGCGAGATCGGCGGAAACGTCGTGATGATCACGCACAACACCAACATCGCGGCGCTCACGAAGCTCTCGATCGCGACCGGCGAGATCGTGGTGCTGCGGCCCGATGGATGCTGCGGGTTCAAGGTGGTGGAGAGGCTGGACCTGTAGGCGCGCCCGCTACTCTTCGTCGCTCCCCCTCAACCACTTCTCGTAATCCCTTCTCGTCTTCTTCGTGGGCCTTCCCTTGAAATGGGGCTGGGGCGAGGCCTTCATCTGCGCGGCGAGCGCCGTGCGCCGGGCGCGGCTCTCGGCGGTCTCCTCGTAAAGGAGCGCCGCGTCCGAGGCGCTGCCGCGCTTCTCGGACAGGGCCTTCACGACGATGGCGTGCTCGAAGGGAGGGCGGCGAACCGCGACCTCGTCGCCGGGCTTCAGGAGCTTCGCCGGCTTGGCCCGCTCGCCGTTCACCACCACATGGCCGGCCTCGATCGCCTGGGAGGAGAGCGAGCGCGTCTTGTAGAACCGCGCCGCCCAGAGCCACTTGTCGACGCGCATGGCTAGCGCACGCGCACCTCGTGCAGGGTGATGGGGATGGCGGTGCCGGTGTCGAACTCCGCGCCCGCCATCACGCCCGCCTCGGCGATCGCGGCGGCGGTCTTCTCCTTCGCGTAGGTCGTGTACATCGCGCCCAGCGCGAAGTCGCGCCCGGAGCCGATCGCCCAGAAGCGGTCGAACTCGAACACCTCGCGCATCGAGTACACGGCGAAGATGCCCGAGGGATTGGCGATCATGACGGTCATCTGGCTCGACTCGTACGGGTCGTCCTCTTCCTCCTTGGGATTGAGGAACGCCTCGTCCTTGAGCAACGGGTGGAGCTTCCTGAAGCTCTCGTAGATCGCGCCCTTGCCGTGGAAGTCGAGGTCCTTCACGCGCGTGAGCAGGTTCTCCAGCACGAGCTGGTGCGCGGCGCTTCCCGCCACGCCCAGGAAGGAATCGCCGTACGCGGTGACCTTCTGCGGATAGCGGTCGTAGGCCGGGCCCAGCCGCGTGGTGCCGAAGGTGGTGAGCGAATCGGCGGCGATCACGGCCGATTCACCCTTGCGCACGACGACGATCGTGGTCACGGGATTTTTCCTTGCGGGGTTTTAGCGCGGGAGCGAATCGAGGAAGGCGCTGCGTTCCTCTTCGGAGTCGATATGAGTGGCGAGCTGCGCGTAGAGTTCCTTGATGTTGCCCGAGCTTTCGGCGGCCTGCCGGATGAGCACGCGCGCGAGCGGCCCCACGTAGCTCGCCAGGCGCTTCTCGGCGGCGGAGAGCGTTTCGGGCGAGAACACGGGCCGTGCGGCGGTCGCGGGCGCCGCGGCGGTGGGCACGGTCCTGGCCGAAGTCCCGGTGCCGGCGGCCGGCTTCACCAGCGCCATCTTCTTCAGGAACACCTTCTGCTCGTCGCGGTCGGGGATGTTCTCGGCCAGCGCGCGGAAGAAGTCCTCGAGGGTGGCGCTCTCGCCTTGCGTGCGCTTCACCAATACGCCCGCGAGCGGGCCCACGTGCCGCGAGAGCGAGCGTTCGATCTCGGCGAGCGCGGCCGGATCGATGGCGAGCGTGGGCGCGGCGCGCACCGCCGTGGCCACGCGCTGCGAGCGCTCGGCCGAAGGCCCCCGTGCGGCGGTGGAGGTCGAGCCCGGCTTGAAACGCATCACCTGCAGGATCGCCGCCGCGAACTCGATCGCGGTCTGGAAGCGCGCATCTGATTTCTTGGCGAGCGCGCGCGCGACCACCGCGTCGAACCCGGGCGGCACGCCGGCCTTCACCCGCGAGGGCGCGTCGGGCTCGAGCTGCAGCACCTTGTGCATCACCGCCGCGGGCGTCTCGGAAAGGAACGGGCTCACGCCGGTGAGCATCTCGTAGAGGATCACGCCGGCGCTCCAGAGATCGGCACGCCCATCCGCGGGGATGCCCATGAGCTGCTCGGGCGACATGTGGGTGGGCGTGCCCACCACCGTGCCCACCTGCGTGAGCGACGAGGACTCGAGGCGCGCGATGCCGAAGTCCATCACCTTCACCTTGTTCCCGGCCGCCACCATCACGTTGGCGGGCTTGATGTCGCGGTGCACCACGCCCTGCTTGTGCGAGTAGTCGAGCGCGCCGAGGAGCTGCTTCATGATCTCGAAGGTGTCGATGAGCTCGAGCGGCGGGCCGTCGCGAAGGACGCTCTTCAGCTCCCGGCCCTCGACGTACTCCATGACGATGTACGCCATGTCCTTGTCCTCGCCGTACTCGTAGACGCCGACGATGGAAGGATGCTGAAGGCGGCCACCCGCCTGGGCCTCGCGCTTGAAGCGCGCGCTCGCCTCCTGCATCTCGGCGGCTTCCAGGTATTCGGCGAGGATGGTCTTGATGGCGACGCGCCGCTCGATGACGGGGTCGAAGCCCTCGTACACCATGCCCATCGCCCCTCGCCCCAGGGGCCGTGTGACCCGATACTTTCCGATCGACTCGGGCGTCTCGGCCACTTCACTTCTCGATCAGCTTCAGGGCCTTCTGCAAGCTGCGACGCATCCTGTTGAAGCTCACCCCGAGCGTGCTGATCTCGTCCTTGCCCTTGCCGAACTCGGGCACGTCGAAGTCGCCCTGCGAGATCCTGTCCGCCGCGGCCGACATGCGCGTGATGGGCCGCAGGATCATGAGCGAAAGCATCACGTTCAGCACGATGAAGGTCACCACGAAGATCGCGGCGAGCGACCCCATGAACACCCTGAACGCGTCGTTGGCGTTCTTCACGGGCAGCGCCATCGGCACCGAGACGATCTGCGCCCCCACGGTCTCCATGTGCTTCCAGCCGAAGCCGTTGTTCTCGCCGTAGAGCTTGATCATCGAGGCGGGCGCGGCCGACGGCGTGCTGTGGCACGCGAGGCACGCCGGGTCCTTGATGGTGATGGGCCGCGCGACGTAGAGCATGCGGCCGGTGGGTGTGTCGCGCTCGCCCTTGAATTCCTGCATCGCCGCATCGC
>DATBEA010000504.1:0-3597 GCA_036276215.1 Usitatibacter sp. | reverse complement strand
GCCTTCGCGGCGGCCACCATCTCCTGGAACGTCTTGAACGGCGACTCGCTCCGCACCACGATCGCGTCGGGCGTGTAGTTGAAGAAGATGATGTTGACGATGTCCTCGGTCTTGTACTGGACATTGCCCTCGAGCGGCTGCAGCACCAGGTGCGGCATGTTGGTGCCCATGAGGGTGTAGCCGTCGCCCGCGAAGTTGTTCAGCATCGACCAGGCGAGGGCCCCGCCCGCGCCCGGCTTGGAATCGACCACCAGCTCCTGGCCGAACTTCTTGCGCCAGACGGTCTGCTGGAAGCGCGCCGCGATGTCCGACTCCCCGCCGGGCGCGAACGCGATGATGTAGTGGACCGGCTTCTCCGGATAGGCCGCCCGCGCCGGCAGCGAAGCCGCCGCCGCCAATGCCGCCCCGCCTGCAATAAAGTCGCGTCTTTTCATGTCGCCCCCTCCTCCGCCCTCAAGGTTTATCTGCGTCCACCTGCGCTTTTATCGGTGCTCACTCTGCGTTCACCGCTTATAGCGCAGCGGCGATTGCCTTTCCCACATCGGCAGTATTGGCCGTCCCACCCATATCCCGCGTCCGCGGGCCCTCGCGCAGCACGACCTCGATCGCCTTCACGATCGCGTCCTCCGCGTCGCGATGCCCGAGGTGCCCCATCATCATCGCCCCCGACCAGACCTGCCCGATCGGGTTGGCGATGCCCTTGCCGTAGATGTCCGGCGCGCTCCCGTGCACGGGCTCGAAGCACGACGGATATTCGCGCTCGGGATTCATGTTGGCCGAGGGCGCGATGCCGATCGTGCCCGTGCACGCGGGCCCCAGGTCCGAGAGGATGTCGCCGAAGAGGTTCGAGCCCACCACCACATCGAACCAATCGGGGTGCTGCACGAAGTGCGCCGTGAGGATGTCGATGTGGTACTGCGAGGTCTGCACGTCGGGATATTGCGCCGAGACCGCCTTGAAGCGCTCGTCCCAGTAGGGCATCGTGATCGCGATCCCGTTGGACTTGGTGGCCGAGGTCACGTGCTTCTTCGTGCGCGTGCGCGCGAGCTCGAAGGCGAACTTCATGATGCGGTCGCAGCCCTTGCGCGAGAAGACCGAGAGCTGCGTCGCGAACTCCTGGTCGGTGTCGGCGTACATGCGCCCGCCCACCGAGGAATACTCGCCCTCGTTGTTCTCGCGCACGACCCAGAAGTCGATGTCGCCGGGCTTGCGGTTGGCGAGCGGGCTCGGCACTCCCGGCATGAGGCGCACGGGCCTCAGGTTCACGTACTGGTGGAAGCCGCGGCGGATCGGGATGAGCAGGCCCCAGAGCGAGACGTGGTCGGGCACGCCGGGAAAGCCCACCGCGCCCAGGAAGATCGCGTCGTGCTTGCGGATCTGGGCGAGGCCGTCGTCGGGCATCATCTTCCCGTGCTTCGCGTAGTACTCGCAGCTCCACGGCTTCTCGTCCCACGAGAGCGAGAAGCCGAACTTGCGGCCCGCGGCCTCGAGCACGCGCTGACCCTCGGGAACGACTTCCTTGCCGATGCCGTCGCCGGCCACCACCGCGATCCGATAGCTCTTCAAGCCTTGCCTCCGAGAAAGAACGTTTCCAGCTCCGGCACGAGGAGGTCGGGGACCTCCTCGGCGATGTAGTGCCCCGAGGCGAGTGACCTGCCTCGCACGTCGGTGGCTACGCGCCGCCATTCCGCGAGCGGATCGAAGCAGCGGCCGATGATGCCATGCTCGCCCCAGAGCGCGAGAAGCGGAGCCGCCACCTTGCGCCCTGCATCGCGGTCGGCGCGGTCGTGCTCCAGGTCGATGCCCGCGGCGGCGCGGTAGTCCTCGCAGGTCGCGTGGATCGCCTCGGGCGTGTAGCAGCGCTCGTACTCGGCCCACGCCTCGGGCGCGAAGGGCTTCATCCCCGCCGCACCCGATCCCATCTTCTTGCGAAGGAGGAACTTCGGATCCGCCCCGATCATCGTCTCGGGGACAGGCGCGGGCAGGATCAGGAAGAACCAGTGCCAGTAGGCGCGCGCGAACGCTTCCGTGGTCTGCTCGTACATCGCGAGCGTGGGCGCGATGTCCAGGAGCACCACTTTCTCCACCGCATCGGGATGATCCATGCAGAGGCGGTGGGAGACTCGCGCGCCGCGGTCGTGCCCGCAGAGGAAGAAGCGCGGGTGCCCGAGCGCATGCATCGCCTCGACCTGGTCGCGTGCCATCTCGCGCTTGGAGTATCCCTCGTGCCTCGCGCCTCCATCCGGCTTTTCCGAGTCGCCGTACCCCCGCAGGTCCGTGGCCACCACGTTGAAGCGCTTCGCGAGCCGCGGCGCCACCTTGTGCCAGATGGCGAGGGTTTGCGGATAACCATGCAGCAGGAGGAGGGCCGGCCCCTCGACGCGCGGGCCCACGACACAATTCACCTCGATGCCGTTGGCGCGCACGCGCTCGCGCCGGAAGCCCGGGAAGAGCGCATCAGCCATGGCCGAGCTCCCGGCGCAGCTCGGTCTTCACGACCTTGCCGTTGTTGTTCTTGGGCAGGTGCCCCACGAAGCGGTATTCCTTGGGGCGCTTGAACCTCGCGATGCGCTCGAGGCAGAGGCGGTCCAGCTCGTCCACGCTCGGGGCGGCCCCGCGCGGGACCACGAAGGCGACCACGACCTCGCCCCACTCGCGATCGGGCCGCCCCACCACGCTCGCCTCGGCGACCGCGGGATGCGCGAGCAGCACCTCCTCGACCTCGCGCGGATAGATGTTGGAGCCGCCGCTCACGATCAAGTCCTTGCTGCGGTCCTTGAGCGCGAGGAAGCCGTCCTCGTCGAACGCGCCCAGGTCGCCCGTCCAGAGCCAGCCCTCGCGCAGGGCCGCGGCGCTCGCGGCGGGGTCGTCCCAGTAGCCCGACATCACCACGTCGCCGCGCACGCAGACCTCTCCCACTTCGCCCGGGGGAAGCTCGAGGCCTTCGTCGCCGCGCACGGTGACTTCGACGACCGCGTGCGGCGTCCCCACCGAGGCGAGCCTTTCGAGGTAGCGCGGATGCCCGCGCTCGGCGTGGCGCGCCTTCGAAAGCGCGGTGATCGTCATCGGGCTCTCGCCCTGCCCGTAGATCTGCGCCAGGCGATCGCCAAACACGTCCATGGCTTCGCGCAGGTCGGCGAGGTACATCGGCCCGCCTCCGTACACGAGCGTCTGGAGGTTGGATTCGAACGGCCCCTTCGCCTCGTCCACCAGCCGGCGCACCATCGTGGGCGCGGCGAAGAACGAAACCCGGTCGTGGGCGCGCATGAGGTGCAGCACCTCGGCGGCGTCGAAGGCGCCCGACTCGGGCACGACCTGCGCGGCGCCTTTCGCGAGGTGGGTGAAATTGTAGAGCCCCGAGCCGTGCGAGAGCGGCGCGGCGTGCAGCAGTCGCCCGTCGCGATCGACGCCGTCCACGTCGGCGAAGTAGCCGTGGGTCATCTGGGCGAGGTTGCGGTGCGAGAGCATGGCGCCCTTGGGCCGGCCGGTGGTGCCGCTCGTGTAGAAGAGCCACGCGAGCCCGGTGGAATCGCAGGGCACGGCATCGATGGGGGCCGCGCCTTCGAGGGCGGTCACTTCCCGCGCCGAGGCGATCAC
>DATBEA010000503.1:0-2668 GCA_036276215.1 Usitatibacter sp. | reverse complement strand
GCCAGCTCGCCTTCGGGTTCGACCTCACGGCGCGCATCGTCGTGACGACCCTCGTCTTCGCGGTGTTCATGGGCCTGGTGGGCGGGTTCCTCCCGAGCGTGCGCGCCGCGCGCCTGGAGATCGTCGACTCGCTTCGAGCGGCATGATGGAGCGCATCCACGCCACCTACCGCATCACCGCCTCGGAATCGGAGAGCCGCGTGCGCGCCGAGGCGCTCGCCGCCGAGCAAAGCGTCGAGATGCCGCTCTCGGCCATCGGCGACGAGCGCGTGCTGGAGGAGGTCGTGGCGACGGTCGAATCGATCCGTCCCCACGCGGGCTATTTCGACGTCGTGCTCGGCATCGCGCCTTCGACCACCGGGCCCGAGCCCTCGCAGCTCATGAACATGCTCTTCGGCAACTGCTCGCTGCAGCCCGAGGTGGAGCTGGTCGATGTCCGCTTCCCGGCGGGCTACGAGCGCCATTTCCCGTGCCCGCGCTTCGGCATCGAGGGCATCCGCACGGCCACCGGCGTGAAGGGCCGCGCGCTCACCTGCACGGCGTTGAAGCCCCAGGGCTCCTCCGTCGAGCACCTCGCGCACCTCGCGCGCACCTTCGCGCTCGCCGGAATCGACGTGATCAAGGACGACCACGGCATCGCCGACCAGGCCGCGCATCCCTTCGAGCGGCGCGTGCCGGCGGTGCAGCGGGCCGTGGCCGAGGCCAACCGCGAGACCGGGGGAAGCACCGTGTACGCGCCGACCTTCTCCGGCGGCGGGCGCGCGCTCGTCACGCAAGCGCGCATCGCGAAGGAACACGGCGTCAAGATGGCGCTGGTGGCCCCGATGCTCACGGGAGTCTCCACCTTCGTCGAGGTGCAGGAAGCGATCGACATTCCCGTGATGGCCCATCCCGCCCTCGCAGGCGCCGCGCGCATCGCGCCTGCCGTGCTGCTGGGCACGCTCTTTCGCCTCTTCGGCGCCGACGCGGTGATCTTTCCCAATCACGGCGGGCGCTTCAGCTACAGCCGCGAGACCTGCCTCGCCATCGCGCGCGAGGCGCGCGCGCCATGGGCGGACGTGAGGCCGGCGCTGCCCGTGCCGGCGGGCGGCATGACCGTGGAACGCGTGCCCGAGATGCTTGCGGGTTACGGCTCGGACACGATGCTGCTCGTCGGCGGCGGCCTGCTCACCGCACGCGGCCAGCTGGGCGAGCGCAGCCGCGAATTCGTGCGCGCGGTGCGCGGCACCACGTGAAGTTTTCACGGTCCATACAGCTCCCTTTCCCATTTCCTGAGGAGCCCGCAATGCCGAAGCAACAGTTCACAAAGACAGCGCTCGCGATGGGCCTCGCATGCCTTGGCGCGAGCTGGCTCGCCGGCGCGGCCAACGTCCCGGCGGCCGACAAGAAGTTCATGGAGGACGCCGCCGTGGACGGGATGACCGAGGTCGAGGCCGGCAAGATCGCGCAGGGCCGCGCGTCCAACGCCGACGTGAAGCAGTTCGCCTCGCGCATGGTGGAGGACCATACCAAGGCGGGCGACAAGCTGAAGTCGATCGCCTCGTCGAAGGGGGTGGCACTCCCGTCGGGGCCCGACAAGAAGCACCAGGCCGACCTGGACAAGCTCTCCAAGTCGCAGAACTTCGACCGCGACTACATGGACGCGATGGTGAAGGACCACAAGAAGGCCGTGGGCGACTTCGAGAAGCAGTCGAAATCGGCGAAGGATCCCGACGTGAAGAATTTCGCGTCGAGCACGCTTCCCACGTTGCAGGAGCACCTCAAGATGGCCGAGGACACGGACAAGGCGGTGAAGTCGGCGAAGCCCGCCAAGGGCAAGTAGGTAAAATGGGCTCATGGCCGGCACGCCCCTCGTGCGCAAGCACTCCGGAGACTTCCACTGGCAGGACGTGGACGTGCTCGCGTACAAGCAGGAGGGCAGCGCGCCGTTCAAGGACGTGACGCGGCAGGTGCTCTTCGAGAACGGCCCGGCGCAGCTTCGCTACTTCGAGGTGGCGCCGGGCGGACACACGACGCTCGAGCGCCACGAGCACGTGCACTCGGTGATGGTGATCCGCGGCCATGGCCGCTGCCTCGTGGGCGACGAGGCGTGGGACCTCGAGGCCAACGACCTCGTGAGCGTGCCGCCGATGACGTGGCACCAGTTTCGCGCCGCCGCCGATGCGCCGCTGGGCTTCCTGTGCATGGTCCCGATGGACCGTGACCGTCCGCAGTTGCCGTCGGACGAAGAGCGACAGAGGATTTCGAGGCCTATCGAGCGTTGACCCCCGATATCCGGGGTCGGGGTAACAATTTGTGTCTCCTGCCCACCAATCCGGGCGTACCGCGTTACAGGGGAAAGGCGCGCGAGGGCACTCGCTCCCGCCGCCCCTGTCAGACCTACACGAGACGCGACAAGGAGATTCGAATGAAACGCAAACCCCTGGTGATCGCCACGCTGGCCGCTGGACTGGCGACGGCGGCATTGTCCATGAACGCTTCGGCCGGAGATCCGGTGGCGGGCGCGATCGTCGGCGGTGGGCTGGGCGCGGTGATCGGCCATAGCGTGGGCGGCCACAACGCGACCGCGGTAGGCGCCGTTGCCGGCGCGGCGTTGGGCTCGGCCATCGCGGCCGACTCGGGCCGCTACTACGGCGACGGCTACTACGGCGACGGCTACTATGCCCCGC
>DATBEA010000502.1:0-2349 GCA_036276215.1 Usitatibacter sp. | reverse complement strand
TGGCTCAGGAAACCCGCGGAGCCCGCGCCCGCTGAAACGCGCGCCGCAACGCCCAAGCCCGCCCTCGAGGAGCGCGGCGCACGCGAGCCGCAGCGAGGCCGCGACGGCCAGAAGCGGGGACGCGACGGACGCCGCCCGGATTCGCGCGGGGGCGAGGAACGCTCCCGTGGCGGTGGCCGCGGCCGTGGTGAGGGCCGAGGCGAAGGTCGTGGTGAAGGCCGGAACGAAGCTCGTGGTGAGGGCCGGAGCGAAGGCCGTGGTGAAGGCCGGAGCGAAGGCCGTGGTGAAGGCCGCGGAGAGGCACGCCGCTCCGAGGGCCAGCAGCCGCAGCAACAGCAGCCTCGCCGCGAAGGGCGCGGATCGCAGCAGCAGAACCGCCCGCCCCGTTCGCCCGAGGCGCCGCGCGAGGAGATCGCCGCCGATGCCCAGGCCCCGCGCCTGGAATCGCAGCCGGTGAACGATGCGGCCACAGGCGAAGCCGGAGAAGGCGGACGCCGCCGCAGGCGCCGTGGCGGCCGCGGGGGTGAGCGTGGCGAGCGCGGAGCGGAGCGCGGTGAGCAACGTGGAGAGCGCGCCGAGCGCCCGCCGCGTGAAGCGCGCCCGATCGAGGCCGCATCGCCGGCCGACGCCATCGAGAGCCGCGCGGCCGAGATCGAAGGCGCCCGGGACGAAGTCCCCGCGCAACGCGCGCCGGTGCACGAGCCTCGCGAGGAGACGCATTTCGCCCCGCCCGTGCACGAGCACGTCGCGGCCCCGGTGGTCGCGCCTGCTGCCTTCCACGAGGTGAGCGAGCACGACCAGGTCGAGCCGCACGAGGACCATCGCCCGAACCGCCGCCGCAAGCACGAGGCCGCACCGCCCGAGGATCCCGCGCTGCAGCTCGTCGAGACGCAGGCCGCCGAGCAAGCGCCCGCGTTCGACGACGATTCTCCGCGGCGCACCAAGCCGCGGCGCCGTCGCGGAGGCCCGGCGGCTTCGGAGCCGCTGCAGCTCGTGGAAACCCAGCCGGAGGAGCCGCGCGCGGACAACCCGCCGACGCCATGAGCACGGCGCCGGTCGACTTCTACTTCGAGTTCTCCTCGCCGTACGGCTACATCGCGAGCGGCCTCGTGGACGAAGTCGGCCAGCGCCTCGGACGGGAAATCCGCTGGCGGCCGTTCCTGCTGGGACCGGTGTTCAAGGCCACGGGCGGCGCGCCGCTCGTGGACATCCCGATGAAGGGCGAGTACTCGCGCCACGACTTCTCGCGATCGGCGCGCTATCACGGCGTGCCCTTCGCGATTCCTCCGAAGTTTCCCATCGGCACGGTGCCGCCCGTGCGGGCGTTCTATTGGCAGCACGAACGCGATCCTGCGCAGGCGCGCAAGCTCGCGAAGGACCTCTACGGCGCGTACTTCGTCGACGGGCGCGACATCGGCGATGCGAAGACCGTGCTCGAAGTCGCGCGAGACAGTGGAAGCGACGCGGCCGCCCTGGAGGCGGCACTCGCCGACGCGGGGCTCAAGGAACGCGCCAAGGCCGAGGTGGACGCCGCCATCGCGCGCGGCGTCTTCGGATCCCCCTTCTTCATCGTGGACGGCGAGCCGTTCTGGGGCTGCGACCGCATCCCGATGATGGAAGCGTGGGTGAAGCGCGGCGGCTGGTAGGGATCACTCCTTCAGCTTCTTCACCAGGAATTCCCTCACCGACTTCGCGTACTCGGGCGACATTTCGCCCAGCACGCCGCGATGCGCCGCGGGAATGTGGCTCGACGCCGCGTCCGGATCGCCGAACACGTAGAAATCGAACACCGCGCGCCAGGCCTGGCGCTGCTCGGGCGGCATGGCGCGAAGGTCGAGGATGCCGTGCAGCAGCACGTCGAGCGCCGAGCCCGACGGGGCGGGCCGTGCAGCCGCGCCCTTCCACCAGTAGTTCACGAGCATGTTCACGCGCTCCAGCGATTCGACGTGGTGCCACCAGAGGGGCGGGATGTAGATCGCATCGCCGGGCGAGAGCTCGGCCACGTGCGCGTGCGCGAGCGCCTCGCGGAACCTGGGGAAGCGCTGGAAGTCCGGCTCGGCGAACGACACGAGGCTGATGGGCGTGCCGGTGGGCGCATGGCCCAGCGGACCGATGTAAAGGTTCGCGATCTGCTCCGGGGGAAAGAGCGTGAAGCGCCGCCGTCCGGCCACCACGCAGGCGATGTTGGAAGACTCGTCGAAGTGCGCGGGCGTGATCACGCCGTTGCCGAGCCAGATGCGCGGCGCGACCGAGGGATCGAGGAGCGGCATCGGGTTTTCCGCGGCGAATCCCGGCAGGCATTCGGGAATGGGCGCGCTTTGCACGGCGAGGGCCGCGCCGTTCTCGAAG
>DATBEA010000501.1:0-10502 GCA_036276215.1 Usitatibacter sp. | reverse complement strand
GCGGCGCCTTTCGGCCGCGATCATCTCGCGCGTGAAGATCATGGCCTCCCTCGACATCGCCGAGCGGCGCCTGCCGCAGGACGGGCGCATCAAGCTGCGCATCCAGGGCAAGGAGATCGACCTTCGCGTCTCCACCGTGCCGACGATGCACGGCGAGAGCGTCGTCATGCGGATCCTCGACAAGGGCGGCGTGCCGCTCGATTTCCAGTCGCTCGGGTTCGAGGGCGCGCCGCTGAAGGCCTTCCTCGATTGCCTGGACCAGGTCCACGGGATCCTGCTGGTGACCGGGCCGACCGGCAGCGGCAAGACGACGACCCTCTACACGGCGCTGGACCGGCTCAACAAGTCGGACGTGAAGATCGTCACGGTCGAGGACCCGGTCGAGTACCAGATGCCGGGCATCAACCAGATCCAGGTGAAGCCGCAGATCGAGCTCACCTTCGCCAACGCGTTGCGCTCCATCGTTCGCCAGGACCCCGACATCATCATGGTGGGCGAGATCCGCGACGTGGAGACGGTGCGCATCGCGATGCAGTCGGCGTTGACCGGGCACATGGTGCTGTCCACGGTCCACACCAACGACGCGCCCTCCACGGTGAACCGCCTGCTCGACATGGGCTCGGAGGATTACCTGCTCACCTCCACCGTGAACGGCGTGCTCGCGCAGCGCCTCGTGCGCACGCTTTGCGACAAGTGCCGCGCGCCGCACCCGGCGCTTCCCGAAGTGGTCGAGCAGATGGGCCTTCGCCGCTTCCAGCCGGACGGGGAGATCATGCTCTACAAGCCCGTGGGCTGCCCCGAATGCGCGGGCACCGGCTACTGGGGCCGCATCTGCATCATCGAGATGATGACGATGACCGACACCCTGCGCTCGCTCGTCATGCGCCATGCGACCTCGGGCGAGCTGCGCGAGGCGGCCGTCTCCGAGGGAATGGAGACCATGTTCGAGAACGGCCTGCGCAAGTCGCTGGTCGGCCTCACCACCATCGAGGAAGTCCTGCGCGTCACGCGCGAGGAATGACCCCCCCGTGGCCTTCTTCCAATACAAGGCGGTGACCCCCGGCGGCGAGGTGCAGGAAGGCGTGCTCGAGGCCGCGAGCACGCAGAGCGCCGTCGCGCGCCTCCAGGACATGGGCTTGATCCCCATTCGCGCCGAGGAAGCGGCCGCCGCGAAGGCCGCCGCCGCGGCGCAGCCCTCGGCGATGGCGATCCCGTTCCTGCGGCGCAGCCGCATCACGCAGAACGACATCACGGTGGTCACGCGCGAGCTCGCCACGCTGCTGCGCGCGGGCCTGCCGCTCGACCGGGCGTTCGAGATCCTCATCAACCTCGCCGCGAGCCCGCGCATCGCCGAGCTGCTGGGCAAGATTCGCAACGACGTGCGCGGGGGCGCGCCGCTGTCCAAGGCCCTCGACGCGCAGCGCGGCATCTTCACGCGCTTCTACGTGAACATGATTCGCGCGGGAGAAGCCGGCGGAAGCCTGCCCACCGTGCTCATGCGGCTCGCCGAATACATGGAGCGCGCCAAGGCGCTGCGCGACAGCGTGAGCGCCTCGCTCGTGTATCCGGTGATCCTCGCCGTGGTCTCGATCCTCTCGGTCGTGTTCCTGCTGGTGGGCGTGGTGCCGCGCTTCAAGCCGATCTTCGCCGGCGCCGGCAAGGCGGTCCCGTTCATCACGCAGGTCGTGCTCGACGCGGGCGACATCCTGCAGGCCTACGGCTTCCTGATCCTCATCCTGCTGGCGGCGGCACTCTGGTACGCGAGCCGGCGCCTGCGCGAGCCCGAGATCCGCTATCGCGTGGACCGGTGGGTCGTGACCGGGCGCATCGTGGGCTCGGTCTTCTCGCGCATCGAGATGGCGCGCTTCTCGCGAACCCTCGGCACGTTGCTCTCCAACGGGGTCACGCTCGTCTCCGCGCTCGGGATCGTGCGCGAGACCATGGGCAACACCTACCTGGCCGAAAGCGTCGGCGGCGTCGCGCGCGAGCTGAAGGAAGGCCGCGGCCTGGGCAAGCCGATGATGGAATCGGGCCGCTTCCCGATGCTCGCCGTGCACATGATCCAGGTCGGCGAGGAGACCGGGCGCCTGGACGAGATGCTCATGCAGGTGGCCGAGACCTACGACCACGAGGTGGAGGTCTCCATCCGCAAGGCGCTGGCGCTCCTGCAGCCGCTGGTGATCCTCCTGCTCGCCGGGATCATCTTCGTGATCATCATCTCGATCCTCTCGGCGATGCTCTCCATGTACGACCTGCCCATTTGAAGAACGAGGTGACCCCATGAACCGCCCCATCCCGCGCCGCCAGCGCGGCTTCACGATCCTCGAGATCGTCATCGTCTTCGTGCTCATCGCGGGCCTGCTCGCCTTCGTGGGCCCGAGGATCTACAGCCAGCTCGGCAAGGCCAAGTCGAGCGAGGCGAAGATCCGCATCCAGACGCTCGTGGGCGACCTCGAGATGTACAAGCTCGAGGTGGGCCGCTATCCCGACAACCTCCAGGCCCTCGTGAGCCAGCCCGCCGGCCTGGACAAGTGGAACGGGCCCTACGCGAAGCCCGACGACCTGAAGGACGCGTGGGGCTACGACTACCGCTACACCATCCCGGGCCAGAGCCGGCCCTTCGACCTCATCTCGCTCGGCGCCGACAACAAGGAAGGCGGCGAGGGCGAGAACCGCGACGTCACCAACTAGGAAGCCGCGCGCCAAGTGAAGCGAGACCAGGCCGGATTCACGCTCCTCGAGATCGTCATCGTGATCGCGCTGGGCGCGGTCATGTATGCCCTGATCCTGTCGAGCCCGATCGGCAAGGCCTCGGCCGCGGACCTGAAGTCGGCCGCGCGCTCGATCGCCGCGGGGCTTCGCACGGCGCAGACCACCGCCATGGCCACGCGCCGCGACGCGACGCTCACCGTGGACATGGAGTCGCGCGAGTACGTGACCTCGGGCGAGCACGACGTGAGGACGCTGCCGAAGAACATCGACCTCAAGCTCTTCACCGCGCAGACCGAGGTCGAGAACGAGCACCGCGGCTCGATCCGCTTCTATCCCGACGGCAGCTCCACGGGCGGGCGCATCACGGTCTCCTCCGGCGAGCGCAAATACCTCGTGGACGTGGATTGGCTCACGGGCCGGGTGGCGATCAATGAATAGGCAGCGGGGCTTCACGCTGATCGAGGTGGTGGTGGCCTTCGTGCTGCTCGCCGCCGTGCTGGGCGTGGGCTTCCAGATCTTCTCCACGGGCCTCGCCCGCGCGAGCCAGCTCGAGGAGCGCTCGCGGGCGCTCGCCATCGCGCAGTCGCAGCTCGGCGCCGCGGGCGTCGAGGACACGCTGAAGGAAGGCGAGACGCGCGGCGAGAGCGAGGACCGCCGCTACGCCTGGACGACGACCATCACCAAGAGCATGGACGGCGTCGACTCGGGCAAGCCCGCCCCCAGCGCGTATTCGCTCTTCCGCATCGACGTGGTGGTGACCTGGACCGGCTCCAACGGACGGCCGCAGGCGCTCCCGCTCTCGACCCTCGGCATATGGACCACGAACCCGTCATGAACGCGCGCGCGCAACGCGGCTTCACGCTGCTCGAGATGGTGGTGGCCATGGTGCTGCTCGCCGTGATGATGGCGCTCCTCTATTCGGGCATCGCCTTCGCGCTGAAGGCCTGGGACGCGGGCGAGGCCAACGGGCGGCGCGTGGCCGACCGGCGCATCGGCGAGAACTTCCTGCGCCGCGAGCTCACCGAGCTCTTCCCCATGCGCTGGAAGGATCCCATGACGCTCAAGTACGCCTTCGACGGCCAGCGCGACCACTTGATGTTCGTGTCCTCGCGGCCGGCCGGCGTCACGCAGGGCGGCCTCTCGCTCGTGGGCCTGCAGGTGGAGCAGGGCGCCAACCCGCGCGAGCACGACCTCGTCATGCGCCGCGCCATGCCCGACGATGCCGCCAAGGACTTCGGCCCGCTCGACCAGGCCACGCGCACCGTGCTGGTCGGCGGCGTGCAGAGCGTGGATTTCGCCTACTTCGGCGCGCAGAACGACTTCACCGCCCCGCAGTGGTACGACTCGTGGACCTTCCCGGACCACATTCCGCAGATGGTGCGGGTCTCGATGCAGGACGCCGACGGCACCCCGCTTCCCGCGATGACCGTGCACATCGAGCTCTCCGAGGAAGCGGGCTGCCTCGAGAACACGTTCCAGCGCGTGTGCCGCCCGCGGCGGGAGGGCCCATGAGGACCCGCCGCTCGCAATCGGGCGTGGCGCTCGTGATCGTGATGTGGGTCGCGGTGCTGATCTCGGTCATCGCCGCGAGCTTCATCGTCGAGCGCCACAGCGAGGCGCTCATCATCCACAACTCGATCTCGATGGCGCGCGCCGAGGCGATCGCCGACGCGGGCGTGCAGCGCGCGGTGTGGGAGCTTTATCGCACCGACAACGCGCCCGAGGCGTGGAAGCGCGACGGCACCGTGCAGGCGTGGAGCTTCGACGGCGTGCCCGTGAAGGTCGAGATCCGCGACGAGTCGGCGAAGATCGACATCAACACGGCCTCCGACGCGCTCTTGCTGGGCCTCTTCCAGTCGATCGGCATGTCCGAGGACGACGCCGCGAGGATGGTGGACGCGATCGTGGACTGGCGCGACCCCGACTCGTTCAAGCGTCCCAACGGCGCCGAGGAGCCCGAATACGCGGCCGCCGGCCTCACGTACAAGCCCGCGAACGCGCCCTTCCAGGCGATCGAGGAGCTGCAGCTCGTCCTGGGCATGCGCGCAGACATCTACCGGCGCGTGGCCCCCATGATCACCGTGTACTCGCGGCAAAGCGGCGTGAACCCGCAGCTCGCCTCGCGCGACGTGCTGCTCGCCATCCCCGGCGTGACCGTGGACATGGTGGACCAGTACATCGCGCTGCGCGAAGCGGCCCGCGGGCAGGGCCAGCCGCTGCCGCCCTTCCCGCAGGCGGGCGCCTATACGTCGAGCTACACGATGGTCGCCAGCGTGCGCTCCGAGGCGCGCCTGGAGGACGGCACCGTGTTCTCGCGCGAGGCCGTCGCCCTCATGCGTCCCACGCCCCGGCGCGTGGTCACCTACCTCGCGTGGCGGGAATCCACCGCCGCGCCCCTCGAAACGACCAACAATCCCTGATGGCTGCCAATCCCGAAATCAACGCGGCCCGCCGCGATCCCCTGTGGCGCCAGAAGACGAACGCTTTCTGGCGCTGGTGGAGCGGCGAGCTGATGCGCCTCGTTCCCGAGCGATTCGCCATGCTGCAGGGCCGCGATCGCGCGCCGCTCGTGGCGCTCGATGCGAATGGCGTGACCCTCGTCGACCAGAGGCCGGGCGCCGCCGAGCAGCGCGTGGACCTCACCGGGCTGGACGAGGCGCGCCGCAAGGCCGCGGTGCGCGGCCTCCTCGAGGGCGCCGGCGAAACGCGCATGCGCGCGCGCGTCGTGCTGGGCCCGGGCGAAGCGCTGGTGCGCCGCGTGAGCATGCCCGCGGCCACCGAGGAAAACCTGCGGCAGGTGCTCGGCTTCGAGATGGACCGGCTCACGCCCTTCAAGTCGGACGAGGTGTACTTCGATTACCGCGTGGTGTCGCGCGACACGGCCGCCGCGCAGATCGCGCTCCAGGTGGCCGTGGCCCGGCGCGAGCTCGTGGATGCCCGCGTCGAGGCGCTGCGCGCCCTGGGCGTGAGCGTCCAGGGCGTGGCGCTTCGCGAGGATGCCGGCCATGGTGGCGGCGCCCTGGACCTCCTTCCCTCCGAGCAGCGCGGCGAGCGAGACAGCCCTCGAGAGCGCCTCGTGCAGCGCGCCCTCGCGATCGCGGCGCTGGTGCTGCTCGCCGCCGTCCTCGTGCTGCCGCTCGTGCAGAAGCGCGCCGCATGGCTCGCGTTGAATCCCGAGGTCGAGTCCGCGCGCATGAAGGCCGAGTCCACCGGGACGCTCTCCGCCGAGCTCGACCGGCAGGTCGCCGACTACAACTTCCTCCTCGCGCGCAAGCACGGCAACTACTCCGCGCTCGCGCTGGTGGAAGAGGTCACGCGGCTCCTTCCCGACAACACTTGGGTGCAGCAGATGGACATCCGCACGGTCGGAAAGACCCGGGAGGTCCAGATCGTCGGCGAGACCGCGTCGGCCTCCAAGCTGATCGAGATCCTGGAAGGTTCCACGCTCCTCCAGAACGCCGCTTTCCGGGGCACGGTCACGCGCGGCTCCCAGCCCAATACGGAGCGCTTCATGATCGCCGCCGAGGTGCGCGCGCGGCCGCAGCCCGAGGCCCGGCCCGTGCTGGAGGTGACGAGCGCGCTCGCGGCTCCCGCGCCCGCGGCGCCCCCGCCGTCCGCGGCGAAGCCGGGACCCGAAACGGCCACGCTGGCCCCCGACACCGACTCGGAAGGCGCGCCGATGCCTCCCGCGGCGCCCGCGAGCATGCCGGCTTCGCCCGCCCCGCCTGCTTCGCCCGTGACGTCCGCCATGCCGCGCGCGCCGGCGCCACGCCCGCAGCCTCGCCCGGCGCCGCCGTCGAGGACCGATGGGATGAAGAAGCTCCAGGAGCGCGGGATCATCGGTCCCGATGGACGGGTCGTGATGCCTGCGCCGCGTTCCGCCCCCGTGCCGTCCAAGCCGCCGCCGGGGCCCAAGCCCGCGACGCAGCCCGAGGCGCAGCCGCAGCCCGCGCCCGCGCAGGAGAGCCAATGAGCGCGATACCGGCACCCGACCTTCGCGCGCAGCGCTCGCGCCGCATCGCGATCGCGATCCTCGTGGCGGCAGTGGCCGCGGCCATCGCCATCGTGGCGGTCCCGGTGTGGATGCGCCACCGCTACTACGACTCCGCGCTCGCCGAAAGCGCCAACCGGCTGGATCGCTTCGGGCGCATCGCGAGCACGCGGCCCGCGCTCGCGAAGCAGCTCGAGGCCATGCGCGCGAAGGACACGCGCCATTACTTCCTGCGCAGCGGGGCGCCCGCGCTGTCGGCCGCGGAGGCCCAGGAGGCGGTGCGTTCCCTCATCGAGTCCAGCGGCGGCAGGCTCATCACCATGCAGGCGCCGGTCTCCAAGGAAGAGGGGCGCTATCGCCTCATCACGGCCAACGTGCAGCTCCAGGCGAACATCTTCGCGCTGCGCAAGATCCTCTCGGCCATCGATTCCCACGTGCCGTTCCTCTTCGTGGAGAGCTTGACCATCCGCTCCCAGGTTCCCGCCACGTTCCACCCGCAGCCGGGCGCCGAGCCCGAGATGTTCGTGCAGTTCGACGTGATGGGCTACGCGCTCACGGGGAATCCATGATGGATTGGGTCCGGCGCAATCCCATCGCGGCAATCCTCGCGGTCCTCGTGGCGGTGCTCGGGGCATGGGTCGCCGCCGAGGCCACGCTCGGGAGCCAATCCGCCGTGCCGTCCGCGGCCGGCCGCCATCCCGCGCCCGCGGAGGCGAAGCTCCTTCCGCCCGTCGTGGCCACCGCCGCGGACCAGGCCTATCCCGAGACCGTGGCGCGGCCGCTCTTCATTCCCACGCGCCGCCCGGCTCCCGAGGCGCCGAACGCCGGGCGCACCGCCTTCCAGAAGGGCCAGTTCGTGCTCCAGGGCGTGATCGCCGTGGGCAGCCAGCGCATCGCGATGCTGCGCGAGAAATCGAGCGGCAAGATCCACCGAGTAGAGGCCGGCAACGACGTGAACGGCATCAAGGTGAGCCAGATCGATCCCGAGGAAGTGACGCTCACCATGGGGCCGGATCGTGAAGTCCTGCCGCTGCTGGTGCAAAAGGCCGCGACGGGTCCCGGGGCTCCCGCGGCGGCCCCGGCCGCCTCGGGCCCGTTCATGCGCGAGGCGACCCAGGGACAGCCGAGCCCGCCCGCCACGCCCGTCCCCGGCCAGCCCTTCGCGCCTCCCTTGCCGCTCGTTCCCGGCCAGCAGCCCAATCCGATGGCGCGGCAGCCCATGAATCCGGGCGGCATCAATCCCGGCGGCGCGGCACCCCTGACACCCGAAGAGCTGCTCGCGCGCCGCCGCGCGCGCCGCACGCCCTCCGGCCAGCAGCCCCAGTAGCCGATGTCAAGCATTCAAAAATCGAGAAGTGAGCTCCTCATGAACCCTCGTTTCCTTCGCCGTCTCCCCCTGTGCGCCGGGCTGGTGCTCGCCGCCGCATCGTGCTCCGTGCTTCCGCCCGGGATGAGGCATGAGCACGAAGCCGCTGCCGTTCCGGCCCCGCAGCCGGCCGTGACCCTTGCACCAGAAACGATCGGCGGCAACTCGTCCCCGCCGGCGACGTCCGAGCCGAAGGTCTTCATGGGCTCGGGCAAGTTCCTGAATCCCAATGCCAAGCCGAAGGCCGCGGCGGGTCCCGAGGAAGCGAGCCTCAATTTCGAGGGCCTCGACATCCGCGAGGTCGCCAAGGTGATCCTGGGCGACTATCTGAAGGCCTCGTACACGGTCGATCCCCGCGTGAGCGGGATGGTGACCTTCCGCACCGTGAAACCCATCCCGATGACGGCACTCCTGCCGACGCTCGAGATGCTGCTGCGCCAGAACAACGCCGCGGTCATCCAGGAAGCGGGCATCTACAAGATCCTGCCGATCTCCGCCGTGCGCGGCTCGATCACCCCGCAGCTGGGAGGCCTGGACAAGCCCATCAACGCCGGATACGCCGTGTGGGTGATCCCGCTCAAGTTCGTGAGCGCGCACGAGATGGCGAAGATCCTGCAGCCCTTCGCCGCCGACAACTCCATCATGGCCGACGACGTGCGCAACCTCATCATCGTGGCCGGCGGCCAGCGCGAGCTGGAGCACCTCGTCGACACGATCAACCTCTTCGACGTGGACTGGCTCTCGGGCTACTCGGTGGGGCTCTTCCCGATCCGCAGCGCCGACGTGAAGGCGCTCTCCCAGGACCTGGACAAGATCTTCGGACAGGGCGCGGCGAGCCCGCTCGCGGGCATCGTGCGGGTGATCCCCATCGAGCGCATGAACGCGCTCCTCATCGTGACCACGCAGCCCAAGTACATGGAGCTCGCCAAGACCTGGATCGAGCGCCTCGACCAGACGGGCGGCACGCAGGGCGGCACGCGCCTCTACGTCTTCCAGGTGCGTAACGGCAAGGCGGAGAACCTGGCCCAGCTGATCGGCGACCTCTTCTCCTCGCGCCGCAGCACGACGACGGCGCCGTCGCTCGCGCCCGGGGCGCGGCCCGCGGAGCTTCGCAGCCCGGCGTACGGCCTGCCCAATCCCACCAGCACCACGACCACCACGTCGACTTCCGCGCCGACCGCGTCCACGTTCCAGCTCCCCAGCGGCGTCGGCACGACGTCCAACGAGGTGCGCGTCATCGCGGACAAGGACACGAACACGCTCCTCATCCTCGCCTCGCCGGGCGACTACGAGATCGTGGAAAGCGCGCTCCGCCGCCTGGACGTGGTGCGCCGGCAGGTGCTGGTCGAGGTGCTCCTCGCGGAAGTGACCTTGAGCGACGACCTGTCGCTCGGCCTCAACTACTTCATCACGACGCGCAACAACACGTCCGGGGCGCTCAATACGGGCCAGCTTCCGCCCAACGGCCCGGTCCTCGGGACGGGCAACATCGTGCCTCCGTTCAGCGGCCTGCAGCTCATCAACTTCAGCGGCGGCCAGGTGCGGGCGGTGTTGAACGCCCTGGGCGGCGACGGGCGCACCCAGGTGCTCGCGAGCCCCAACATCATGGTCCTCGACAACGAGAAGGCCGAGATCAAGGTGGGCGACCGCGTCTCGGTGCAGACCCAGGCGCAGACCGGGGTGACCACGACGGGCGTGATCAACAGCTACCAGTACCTGGAGACGGGGATCCTCCTCGACGTGACGCCGCGCATCAACTCGGGCGGGATGGTCACCCTCGAGATCAACCAGGAGGTGAGCCAGCCCACGGCCCCCTTCATCAGCGGAAACCCGAACCCCGATGTCGCTACGCGAAACGCGAAGACCAGCGTCCAGGTCGCCTCGGGCGAGACCATCGCCCTGGGCGGGCTCATCCGGGAGAACAAGACCCGCTCGACGACCGGCATCCCGCTCCTTTCCAAGATCCCCGTGGTCGGCGCCCTTTTCGGGGCCCAGGAGTACAAGCGCGACCGCACGGAGCTGATCCTGCTCATCACGCCGAAGATCGTGAGCGACACGACCCAGGCGAGGCAGGTCACCGAGGAGCTTCGCGACAAGCTCCCGTCGCTGAAGGGCCTCATGCCCGAAGTGCCCAAAACGCCGCCCCCGCCGAACCCCCCGGAGCCCGTCAACAAGTGATTTTTTGCCCTGTTTTCGCCTCCGCCGCCCACCCCATTAATCACTGAAATTCAGAGACTTATGACACCCATACCCCCCGTTTTGTTGCGCATGTGCAACACTGTTGTAAAATTCTACAGATTTTGTTTGACGGCCCTTGGCAGATTCACTAGTCTTTCACCCAACAAAGCGGCTTGCATGGGTGTTTTAGTGGCGGTAACCGGATGCGCGATGCTGGATTCGCGCCCGCCGGAGCAGGTGGTGAAGGAGCGGTCG
>DATBEA010000500.1:0-3634 GCA_036276215.1 Usitatibacter sp. | reverse complement strand
CTTGTTCTCCCTGGGAGAAACCAGTGTATCCGAAGTGGCGCCGTTTCGAGAGTGAATTGCCTCACACGCGCCAATGAAAAACCGGGCGCAAGGCCCGGTTTTTGGGGGGAATTCTCGCCGACTAGGCCGTTCGGACGCACCCCAGCCGGATGCCCCGAAGGATTCCCCGGGCGGGCGGGGCCTCCCGGCCGGCGTGGACCAGGCCCTGGGCTTCGCGGCGGCGGGCCGGAAGCGCCTCGAGCTCCCGGGCGATCGCGAGGAAGCGCTTGCGCCAGGGGGTCATGCGGTCGGGTGAGAAACGGTTCGTCATGTCTCGAAGGCTAGGCTCGTCCGGCGGCGATTACAGCGGCGCAGTGCGCAGCCGGCACCGAGACAATTGGACGAAGGCCTGTGCGGCTGCGCACATTCGGCCCTAGGCGAAGGCGCGGACGCCGGCCATGTTGGCGAGGACGGTCGCGGCGACGGGGGCGAAGAAGGCGAAGGTCACGATGAGGGCGAAGGTCATTTGGGTCTCCTGTTGCGTCGTGTCGTTGTCGATGTGCGGACTCTAGGCGCCCCACCCCGCCTCCTCCACCGGAAAGCGACGGAATGCGGAATACGCGGGGTGAAGCGCCCTGGCGACCGCCCCTAGGCCGCCAGCCGGAGCGGCTCTTCGTACGCCTCGGCCGGGGCCTCGGGCTCTCCCTGATGCATGGCGGGCGCTTCCAGGTCCACGGCCGGCCAGCCGCGCAGGGCCGGCAGCAACAGCGTCCCGCGCTCGCCCTTCAGGTACAGCCAGGCGTTCAGGGCCGCGATCGCGAGGATGGGGGCCGACACGGCGGCCACGGGGACGAGGGTCTGGAAGGCATTCATTTTCTTTTCTCCTGGGGTGACGCGCGTCTTGGGTGCGCCGCGCATGAGTCGCACACTACGCATGCAACACGCGTGCGTCGGCTGCGGATTCGGCGCATCGCGAGGCGGCGAATCAGGAGAAAAGGTGCCGAAAAATCCGCTAGAGAAGTGCGCGGTCCAGCATCATCCGGGTCTCGGCGTCGAGCCAGGCGAGCGGGAACATGAGCAGGAACTGGAAGAAGATGAGGACGAACACCGGGGAGATGTCCACGCCCCCGATGGGCGGAATCACGCGGCGCACCGGCTTCATGAAGGGGTTGGAGAGCGCCGCGAAGAACGGCGCCACCGGGTGGTAGGGATTCACCCAGGAGAGCACCGCGCCCAGGACCACCGCCCCCATGAAGATGTAGAGGGACAGGCGCACGAGCTCCACGAACGACTTGAAGAGAAGCACCGAGAACGCGGTCCCGTTGTCGGGGAAGACCCCGCGCAGGATCACCACCAGCAGGTACTGCAGCGCGAACTCCAGCAGGTATGCCAGGACGAACGAGGCCCAATCGAGCCTCAGCAGCCCCGGGATCACGCGGCGGAGCGGCTTCACCGCCCAGTCGGTGAGGGCCATGGTGAAGTAGGCGATCGGGTTGCGCGTCGGCGCGCGGAAGGCCTGCATCCAGAAACGCACCAGGGCCGCGAGGATGAAGAGGCTCGCGAGGGCGTCGAGGAGGAAGGCGAGGGCCTGGGAGATCACGTCAATCCTTTCCGAGGTCCGCGCCCAGCTCGCGCGAGCGCTCGCACGCGGCCTGCACCGCCTCCACGAACTTCTCCTTCACGCCCGCGGCCTCCAGGATCTGGAGCGCGCGCTCGGTGGTGCCGCCCCTCGAGGTGACCTGCTTGCGAAGCGTGGCCGGATCCTCGCCGCGCTCGATGGCGAGCTTTGCGGCGCCCACGAAGGTCCAGAGCGCCAGCGAGCGCGAGGCGCCCTCGGCGAGACCCAGCGAGCGCGCCGCCTCCTCGAGCGCCTCGATGGCGTAGAACACGTACGCGGGACCGCTACCCGAAACGGCGGTGACCGCGTCCAGGTCGCCCTCGTTCTCGAACCAGAGCGCGGCTCCCACCGAGGAGAGCAGCGACTCGGCGGCCTCGCGGTCGGCGGGCCCGACCGCGGGCGGCGCGTAAAGGCCCGCCACCCCGGCGTGCACGAGGGCCGGCACGTTGGGCATGGCGCGCACGATGCGCGCGTGCCCCCCGAGCCAGCGGGAGAGGTCCTCGATGCGCACGCCCGCGGCCACGGTGATGACGAGCGCCTCGCCCACGTAAGGCGCCGCGGCGCTCGCCGCCTCGCGCATCTGCTGCGGCTTCACCGCGAAGACCGCGGTTCGCGCGGCGCCGAGCGCGTCCCCGGGCTTTTCGTAGGTCGCCACGCCGAAATCGGCAACGAGCTTCAGGCGCGCGAGCGCCTCGGGCTCCACGACCCCGATGTCGCTTCCGCGCGTGCCGCGAGCGACCAGCCCGCCCACGATGGCGCGCGCCATGTTGCCCCCGCCGATGAAGGCGAGCCTCATTGGGCGTTGCGCTCGCCGAAGATCGCGGTGCCGATCCTCACCATCGTGGCGCCCTCGGCGAGCGCCGCCTCGAAATCCCCGCTCATGCCCATGGAGAGCGTGTCGAGCGCGATTCCCTGGGCCTCGATCTGGCGGCGAAGCCCCGCGAGGCTCGCGAACTGCGCTCGCGGGCCCGCCATGTCGCCGGAGTAGCTCGCCATCCCCATGAGGCCTCGCAGGCGCAGGCGCGGGAGCTTCGCCACGGCCCGGGCGAGCGCCAGCGCCTCGCCCGGGGCCACGCCGCCCTTGGTCGATTCGCCGCTGATGTTCACCTGGACGCAGACGTCGAGGGGCTCGCGCCCCTCGGGGCACGCCCTTGAAAGCGCCTCGCCCACCTTGAGGCGGTCCACCCCGTGCACCCAATGGAAGTTCGATGCGATTTCGCGCGCCTTGTTGGTCTGGACGTGTCCGATGAAATGCCAGCGCGCCGGGACGTCGGCAAGGCGCGCCATCTTCGCGAGCGCTTCCTGGACGTAGCTTTCGCCGAAATCGCCCACCCCGGCCCCGTGGGCCTCGCGCAGGGCTTCCGGCGGCTGCGACTTGCTCACCGCCACAAGAGTCACGGCGCGCCTATCCCCTTGTAACGCCTCGGAAATGCGCCGTCGGATCGCTTGCAGGTTGGCGGCGATTGGGGACATAATCAATTCGACTTTCCGGGGCGATTCTACAATAGCGACAAGCCCTTCCTGCCCGCCTCGGGCCCGACTCCAGGGAAAAGACAATGGATATCGCTGAACTGCTGGCATTCTCGGTCAAGAACAAGGCTTCGGACCTGCACCTGTCCGCGGGCCTGCCGCCCATGATCCGCGTCCACGGCGACGTGCGCCGCATCAACGTGCCCCCGCTCGAGCACAAGGACGTGCACGGGATGGTGTACGACATCATGAACGACTCGCAGCGCAAGAACTACGAGGAGACGCTCGAGTGCGACTTCTCGTTCGAGATCCCGAACCTCGCGCGCTTCCGGGTGAACGCCTTCAACCAGAACCGCGGCGCCGGCGCCGTCTTCCGGACGATTCCCTCGAAGGTCCTCTCGCTCGAGGACCTGAACGCGCCCAAGATCTTCGGCGAGATCGCCAACCAGCCGCGCGGCCTTTGCCTGGTCACCGGCCCCACGGGCTCGGGGAAGTCGACCACGCTCGCGGCGATGGTGAACCACGTGAACGAGCACGAGTATGGCCACATCCTCACCGTCGAGGACC
>DATBEA010000499.1:0-1549 GCA_036276215.1 Usitatibacter sp. | reverse complement strand
ACCAGCGCGATGCGGTGCTTGCGAAGGAGCTTCACGAGCGCCGGATCCACGAAGCTCTCGTGGCGAATTTCGATCGCGTGGCGCAGCTTGCGATCGGTGTCCACGGTGAGGCAGCAGCGCCCCTTCACGCGAGCGTCGCGGCGCCTCGCGAGCTGGAGCGCCGCGGCGGTATCGCGCGGGAGCATCTTGAAAAAAGCCTCGAAGCGGTCGGCGTCGAATCGGAAGCTCTCGGGAAACTGCCACAGGAACGGGCCCAGCTTCTCCCGGAGCCTCAAGATGCCCGAGGCGAAGAAGTTCGCGAGCGGCTTCTCGATGTCCTTCAGGCGCTTCATGTGCGTGATGAAGCGGCTGCCCTTCACGGCGAACACGAATCCCGGAGGCGAGGCGGCGTGCCACTGCGCGAAGAACTCGGGGCGCTGCAACGAATAGAACGTGCCGTTCACCTCGAGGGTCGGGAACTGGCGCGCGGCGTATTCGAGCTCCGCGTGCTGCGCCAGTCCCTTCGGGTAGAACTCGCCGCGCCACGGCTCGTAGCGCCAGCCCGAGATCCCGATTCGGATCCGCCCCGCGGCGCTCACGCGTACTCGTCCGACCCCTGCACCCAGAGGAAGGATTGGATGTCGATCATGTCGCGCGGCCGCAGGTCGGCGAGGTCACGGCGAACCTGGCGCGCAAGGTCGAGCACGCCCCGGTAAACCGGCCATGAAGGGCGCGATTGGTAGGCGAGCGTGAAACCGTACTTCTGCGCCGCGAGGCGCGTCACGTTCGGCTTGAAGAAGAAGTGGACCCGGGGCTGGGCGAGGAAGCCGAACACGGTGGCCAGGGGCCAGGTGAGCACGCGCGTCTGGCGGCGCGGGAGCTGGCCGATCACCTCGACCCACCGCTCGAAGCGCACGTCGATGCCGTCGCTTCCGTGCAGGAAATCGTAGAGCCCCTCGGCGAAGGCGCGTTGCGCGGGCAAGGTCTTCAGCGCGTCGCGAAGGGCCATTTTCTCGAAGGAAAAAAGCATCGCGTGGCGAACACGCGACTCGATCCGGACGGCCGCCGCGGCGGCCTCGTCGTGGCGCCCGGCGCGAAGGAGCGCCTCGAAATGCTCGCGTCCAAGGGCTTCCTCCCAGCGCAGGTGCGCCTCCCACTTGTAGTCCCGCTCCCACTCGAGGTAGGTCGGATCGCGAAATGCGCCGGGAAACGCGCGCAGGAATTTGCGGCGGCAGCGCGCCGGTCCATTGCTGCTGCGAATCGGGGCGCGGACGCCACGGCCTTCGGGGATAGCGAGACGCATACCTGCGTGACCTCGCCCGCCCGGCCGCGTTCCCGGCGCTGGTCCCTTCAGCGCTCCCGCAGGATCTCGTACACCAGCGCCTTCGCACCCAGGAGCTCGACCTCGCCCACCCGCTTCTCCCCGATGGCTTCGGCCACGCGGATGGAGGGCGCGTTGTCCGGGCGAATCAAGCTGATGACGCGGTCGCGCTTCATGACCTCGAAGGCATAGCGCAACGCCTCGCGGGCGGCCTCCCGCGCAAAACCCTTGCCCCAGTGGGGCTTGGCG
>DATBEA010000498.1:0-2094 GCA_036276215.1 Usitatibacter sp. | reverse complement strand
TGGCGATCGCGATCGCGATCGTGTGGTGGACGTTCCCCAAGAGGCCGCGGGACGGAGAGGACCGCTAGGCATCCTCAATGCAGGATGCGCGGGACGCTCAGCGTGAATTCCGGGATCGACGCCTCGAAGCGCGTGCCGTCGTCGGCCACGAGCTGGTAGCTGCCGCGCATCGTGCCCACGGCCGTGGGGATCGACGATCCGCTCGAGTACTCGAACGTGTCGCCGGGCTTGAGCACCGGCTGCTCGCCGACCACGCCCATGCCGCGAACCTCCTGCACCTGGTTGTCCGCGTCGGTGATGATCCAGTGGCGGCTCACGAGCTGCGCGGGGACGCTGCCGTTGTTCGTGATGCGGATGGTGTACGCGAAGACGTAGCGGTCTTCTTCTTCGTCGGATTGGTCCGGAAGATAGGTCGAGTGGGCGGTCACCGCCACGCTGTATTTCTTTGCTGTTGCTGCCGAGGGCATGATTCGATGGTAGCGTAGAATCGCACGCCTCGCGCAACGGTGACGTCCCACATGGCCGGAAAGAATTTCCGCATCGCCCCGAGCATCCTTTCGGCCGATTTCGCGCGGCTGGGCGAGGAGGTTCGCGAGGTGATCGCGGCGGGCGCCGACCTCATCCACTTCGACGTGATGGACAACCACTACGTGCCCAACCTCACGGTGGGCCCGCTGGTGTGCGAGGCGATCCGGCCGATGGCCACGGTTCCCATCGACGTGCACCTCATGGTGAAGCCCGTGGACCGCATCGTTCCCGATTTCGCCAAGGCGGGCGCCTCCATCATCAGCTTCCATCCGGAGGCGAGCGAGCACGTGGACCGCACGATCCAGCTGATCCACGGCGTGGGCTGCAAGGCGGGCCTCGTCTTCAACCCGGCGACGCCGCTCGACTACCTCGACCACGTGATGGACAAGGTGGACCTCGTGCTCATCATGTCGGTGAACCCGGGGTTCGGCGGCCAGGCATTCATCGAGTCGTCGCTCGAGAAGATCGCGCTCGCACGAAGCCGCATCGAGCGCTCCGGGCGCGACATCTGGCTCGAGGTGGACGGCGGGATCAAGGCCGACAACATCGCCGCGGCGGCCCAGGCCGGGGCGGACACGTTCGTGGCCGGATCGGCCATCTTCGGCGACAAGGACCGGCGCGCCGCGCTGGGGCGGCTGCGCACCGAGCTCGATCGCGCTACAATCCGGCGCTGATACCCGAACCCGTTCGTCATCCATGTCACTCACGCGGAACCGTTTCGATTGGCGATGGCAAAGCTGGCGCTAGCGCGCCGAGGCACGTGCCGTTCCTTTCGCAACGCGAACCGTGTGGTGACCCGTGACTAAAGACGAATTCCTGGCGCTCTCCCGCGCCGGCTACAACAGAATACCGCTGCGCCTCGAGACCCTCGCGGACCTCGACACGCCGCTTTCGATCTATCTCAAGCTCGCCAACCGCCCCGGCTCCTACCTGCTGGAGTCGGTGATCGGCGGCGAGCGCTTCGGCCGCTACTCGATCGTGGGATTGCCCGCGCGCGAGCGCATCGAGGCGCGCGGCACCAAGGTGCGGCTCGAGCGTGACGGCCAGGTCGTGGAGGAAGGTGACTTCGCCGATCCGCTGGAAAGAGTGGACGCGTACCTGCGATCCTTCCGCGCGGCGCCGTTGGGCCCCGAGCTTCGCTTCGCGGGCGGCCTCGCCGGCTACTTCGGCTACGACACCGTGCGCCACATCGAGAAGCGCCTCTCGCGGCCGCGCAAGCCCGATCCCATCGGCCTGCCCGGCATCCGGTTGCTGCTCTCGGAAGAGCTCGCCGTCGTGGACAACCTCTCGGGCAAGCTGCACCTCATCGTGTACGCCGATCCGTCGCAGGGCGACGCCTACGAGCGGGGGCTGCGAAGGCTGGAAGAGCTGCGCGCGCAATTGAGGAAGCCCGCGGGGCTTCCGCCGCACGAGCCACGCACCGCGCTCGAGCCGCCGCGCTCCAACATCGGCGAGCGCGCCTTCTACGACGCGGTGGCGAAGTGCAAGAAGTACATCTTCGACGGCGACATGATGCAGGTGCAGATCTCGCAGCGCCTCACGCAGGCGTTCCCCTATTCACCCGTG
>DATBEA010000497.1:0-2699 GCA_036276215.1 Usitatibacter sp. | reverse complement strand
GCCCTGCAAGTGGGGCATGTAGTTGCGCGCGCCGCGGTAGACGATCCTGCCATCGGCGGCGTTGTAGCACACCGAAACCGAAGCCGCCAGGCAAGTCGCCTGCGGGGCCGTCACGTGCTCGCGCGATTCGATCTGGATGAGCGCATTGAGGGGGTCGCGTCCCGCCGTGAAGGGGCCGTCCACCCGGGGCGCATCCATCGGCTTGACCGCCGCGGAAAGGATCGCCTTGGTGCGCAGCTCGACGCCGTCATTGCCCCACGCACCCAGCGGAAGGGCGGCGGCGAGCAGGGCGACCATCATCGAGCGACGCATCTTGCGGCTCCCCGGCGCGGTCGTGCTGCCTTTGCGCCGTATCGAGATGATCCGCCCGGCGGGCCCGCGCCGCGAGGCGGGGCGACGGCCGGAACCCCGGCGCCGACGACCGGCGCGCCGTGCCGGATGTCGGCAAGGCGGCTGTGACGCCCTTCACAATCCCTGCACATTGACGGCCGTGGCGAAGCCCAAATCGCTCCCGAAACTGCGCGCCGAAGCGCGCGATTGCCGCGACTGCCCGCTCTGGAAGAATGCCACCCAGACGGTCTTCGGGGAGGGCACCCCGCGCGCGCGCATCCTGCTGGTGGGCGAGCAGCCGGGGGATACCGAGGACCGCGAGGGCCACGTGTTCGTGGGCCCCGCGGGGCGGGTGCTGGACGAGGCGCTGCGCGAGGCGGGCCTGGACCGGGCCCAGCTGTACGTGACCAACGCCGTGAAGCACTTCAAGTGGGAGCCGCGGGGAAAGCGGCGCCTCCACAAGACGCCCTCGCAGCGCGAGGTGCAAGCCTGCCGCCAATGGCTGGAAGGCGAGCTCGCGGCGGTGGCGCCCGTCCTCGTGGTCGCGCTGGGTGCGACCGCGGCAAAGGCGCTCCTGGGCCCCGCCTTCCGCATCACCCAGGGCCGGGGCAAGGTCCAGCGCCGGCCGGGGCTCGTTCCCGTGTTGGCTACCTACCATCCTTCTTTCGTCCTGCGCACGCTGCAGCGTCCCGAAGGCCCCGAGATCCGCGGCCATTTCATCGCGGACTTGCGCACGGCCCGCAGGATCGCCATGCAGGACGAGTCCGATAGTTGATTCAGCGCCACCGTTGCACGCCGGTTCACGCCTTCCGACAGAAGGCCGCAGCGGAAATCGCGATGATGGTCTCCAACAAGGAGATCGCCGTCCCATGAACAGCAACAGCTTCTCGTACATCCGTTCCCTCTCGCGCCAGTTCTTCCCGAACTGGTCGCGCCGTGCCCGTGCCCGCTGGGTGCTCGCCAAGATGCGGGCGCAGCAGCCCAAGGTGCCCATCTCCGCGTGCTGGTCGCACGACACCCGCGCCTACTGGTTCCAGCGAACCACCCGCGCCTAGCGACGCATGACGTAAGATTCCCCGGAGAAGAAACCTCCGGAGGAAGCGATGCGCGGACTGATGATGAGCCTGCCCCTGCTGGTGACGGGGCTGATCCGCCATGCCGATCGCCACCACGGCGACATCGAGATGGTGTCCCGCCGCATCGAGGGCGACATCCACCGCCAGACGTACCGCGAAGCGCATTCGCGTGCGCGCCGCCTCGCCAAGGCCCTCGCCGCGATGGGGTTGAAGCGGGAGGACCGCGTCGCCTCGCTCGCGTGGAACGGATACCGCCACTTCGAGCTCTACTACGCGGCGGCGGGCAGCGGCATGGTGATGCACACCATCAACCCGCGCCTTTTCCCGGACCAGATCAACTGGATCATCGGCGACGCCGAGGACCAGGCGCTCTTCGTGGACCTCACCTTCGTGCCGCTGGTGCGCAAGCATTGCACCGGGCGCATCGACCCCGCGCGCATCGTGGTGATGACCGATCGCGCGCACATGCCGCCGGAAGCCGAAGGATGGTCCTGCTACGAGGACCTCGTCGCGGCCCAGGACGACCAATTCGAATGGCCGGACCTCGACGAGGAGACGGCCGCGATCCTTTGCTATACCTCGGGCACGACGGGAAATCCGAAGGGCGCCCTCTACAGCCACCGCTCCACGGTGCTCCACGCCTACGGGATATGCCTGCCCGACGCGATGGGCCTGTCGACGCGCGACACGATCCTGCCGATCGTGCCGATGTTCCATGTGAACGCGTGGGGCCTTCCCTTCGCCGCGCCGCTGGTGGGCTCGAAGATCGTGTTCCCCGGCGCCGCGCTCGACGGAAGGTCCGTCTACGAGCTCTTCGAATCCGAGCGCGTCACGTTCTCCGCGGGAGTGCCGACGGTGTGGGCCGGGCTCATCCAGTACCTCAAGCAGAATAACCTCCAGCTCACCACGCTCAAGCGAACCATCATCGGGGGCGCCGCGGTCCCTCCCGCGATGATGCGCACGCTCGAGGACGACTACGGCATCGAGGTCGCCCACGCCTGGGGCATGACGGAGATGTCGCCCCTGGGTTGCGTGGGAAAGCTCAAGGGCAAGCACGACGCATTGCCTGCGAGCGAGCAGCGCGCCATCCGCGAGAAGCAGGGTCGCGTCGTCTGCGGCGTGGACTGGAAGATCGTCGATTCGGAAGGGCGCGAGCTACCCTGGGACGGCAAGGCGTTCGGCGACCTGATGGTCCGCGGACCCTGGGTCGTGGAGCGCTACTTCAAGTCGCCCGCGACCGCGCTCACCGACGGCTGGTTTCCCACCGGCGACGTGGCGACCATCGATCCCGAC
>DATBEA010000496.1:0-13521 GCA_036276215.1 Usitatibacter sp. | reverse complement strand
CATCCTGACGAGAAGGCCGCGGCGCCGAAGGTGGCGGGAGCCCAATGAACCTCCTCGAAGAGCTGCGAACCCTAGACCCCAAGCAGCCGGGAAACTGGCCCTGGCCCATCAAGGCAGGCGCCCTGGTGCTGTTCTTCGTCGTGATCCAGGTGGTCGCCTGGTACTTCTTCTGGCAGCCGCAGCTCGACGACATCGAGAAGGGCCGCCAGGACGTCGCCAAGCAGAAGGAGACGTTCCTCGAGAAGAAGAAGCTCGCGGTGAACCTCGACGCCTACAAGCAGCAGCGCGCGGAGATCGAGCAGGCGTTCGGCGCCCTCCTCAAGCAGCTGCCCAACAAGAGCGAGATGGACGCGCTGCTCATCGACATCAACCAGGCGGGCCTGGGACGCGGCCTCGCCTTCGACCTCTTCAAGCCGGCGGCCAACGAGAACTTCACCGAGTTCTACGCGGAGCTGCCCGTGAACATCAAGGTGACGGGCAACTACCACGACCTGGGCGCCTTCGCGAGCGACGTGGCCAAGATGCCGCGCATCGTGCTGCTCACCGACATCAGCCTCGACCCGCCGCAGAACGGCGTGCTCTCGATGGAAGCGGTCGCCAAGACCTACCGCTACCTCGACGAGGAGGAAGTCGCCAAGCAGCGCAAGTCGGCTAAAGGCGGCAAGAAGGCGGGAGGCAAGTGATGAAGCGCATCGTCATGGCCGCGGCCGTGGCCGCCGCTCTGGGCGGGTGCAGCTCGGAGATGGACGACCTCAAGCAGTTCGTGCGCGACTCGGACAAGGGGCTGCCGCGGCGGATCGACCCGCTGCCGGCGGTCAAGCCCTTCGAGCCGTTCACCTACGAAGGCTTCGACCTGCCCGACCCGTTCAAGCCGCGCAAGCTCTCGGCACCCAAGGAAGGCGCCGGCGCCAACGGCGTGGCGCCCGACCTGAACCGCCGCAAGGAACCCCTCGAGGCATTCCCGCTCGAGCAGCTGAAGATGGTGGGCACGCTCGCCCAAGGCAAGGACACCTACGCCCTGGTCCGCGCCGAAAAGACCCTGTACCGGGTCAAAAAAGGCAACTACATGGGGCAGAACTTCGGCCTGATCACCGACGTCACCGACAACGAGATCAAGCTGAAGGAAATCGTTCAAGACAGCGCCGGCGATTGGGCCGAGCGGCAAAGCGTTTTGCCGCTTCTGGAGGAAGCCGGCAAAGGGGACAAAAAGTGACAACGACGCTCCGAATCCCGATTCTCGGCCGTTTCGCGGCCGCTACCGCGGCGCTCGCCTTCGCGCTCGCGGCGCCGCTCGCCTGGGCCCAGGCGGGTGCCAAGAACGCGGTCGAATCGATCAACTTCTCGCAGACCCAGGGCGGCAAGATCCTGGTGAAGGTCGGCATGAAGGAGCCGCTCGCCGCCGTGCCCCAGGGCTTCGCGGTGACCAACCCGCCGCGCATCGCGATCGACCTGCCCGACACCGTGAACAGCCTTCCCCGCAACCAGGTCGAGGCCGGCGAAGGCGACCTGAAGAGCGTGTCGATCGTCCAGACCAACAACCGCACGCGCCTGGTGATCAACCTCGCGCGGAACCTCACCTACACGCAGGCGGTCGACGGCAAGCAGCTCGTGGTCACCATCGACGCGTCCCAGGCGCCCGTGGGCACGGGTCCCGTGCCGACCGCGCCTTCCACCGGGGCGGCCACCACCTTCGCCGAGGCGCCCGCCGGCAGCAACGTGCGCTACAACCTGCGCGACGTGGACTTCCGCCGCGGCCAGGCCTCCGAAGGCCGGGTCGTGATCGACCTCTCGTCGGCCAACATCGGCATCGACATCCGCCAGCAGGGCCGCCAGCTCGTCGTGGACTTCATCAACACCAACGTGCCCCGCAACCTCGTGCGCCGCCTGGACGTGGGCGACTTCGGCACGCCGGTGCGTTTCGTCGACACCTTCGAGCAGGGCGGCAACGCGCGCATGGTGATCGAGCCGCGCGGGATTTGGGAATACTCCGCCTACCAGACCGACACCCAGTTCATCGTCGAGGTGAAGCCGGTCAAGGAAGACCCGAACCGCCTGGTGCAGAGCTCCACGCCGGGCTACTCGGGCGAGAAGCTCTCGCTCAACTTCCAGAACGTGGAGGTGCGCGCGGTGCTGCAGGTCATCGCCGACTTCACGGGCCTGAACATCATCACCAGCGACACGGTGGGCGGGAACCTCACGCTGCGCCTGAAGGACGTGCCGTGGGACCAGGCGCTCGACATCATCCTGCAGGCCAAGGGCCTGTCGAAGCGCAAGAACGGCAACGTGGTGCTGATCGCGCCCACCGACGAGCTCGCCGCCAAGGAAAAGCTCGCGCTCGAAGCGCAGGCCGCCGTGGGCGACCTGGAGCCGGTGCGCACCGAGTCCTTCCCGCTCTCGTACGCGAAGGCCGCCGACGTGCAGGTGCTGCTCTCCAACAAGGACCAGCGCATCCTGTCCAAGCGCGGCAGCGCCACCGTCGACGAGCGCACCAACACGCTCTTCATCCAGGACACCGGCGGCCGCCTCGAGGAAGCCCGCCGCCTGGTGGCGCAGCTCGACGTCCCGGTGCGCCAGGTGCTCATCGAGGCGCGCATCGTGATCGCCGACGACAACTGGGGCCGCCAGCTCGGCGCGCGCTTCGGCACGCAGTCGGCCTTCAACACGAGCAACTACAACCTGGGCGTCTCGGGGACGCTCCTCGACACGACCGCGCCGTTGTCCAACAACCCGATCTCGCGCGGCTCGTCCTCGCTCACGTACAACGGCGTGTCCCCCAACGCGATCTTCGCCGGCGCCAACGCGCAGCAGGGCATCATCCCGATCGGCGCGCAGCCCGAGCAGCTCAACGTGAACCTGCCGGTGGCGGGAGCGGCCGGCTCCCTGGGCCTGTCGATCCTGAACCTGGGCAGCGGCAACCTCGTGAACCTGGAGCTCACGGCGCTCGAGAGCGACAACCGCGGCAAGGTGGTTTCCAGCCCGCGCGTGGTCACGGCCGACAAGAAGAAGGCCATCATCTCGCAGGGCACGGAGATCCCGTACCTCACGGCGGCGGCGAGCGGCGCGACCACGGTGTCGTTCAAGCCCGCCGTGCTCGAGCTCTCGGTCACGCCGCGCATCACGCCGGACGACCGCATCATCATGGACCTGGACGTGAAGAAGGACGCGATCGGCGCCCTGGTGCCCTCGGGCGCCAACGGCGGCACGATCCCCACCATCGACACGAAGAAGGTCTCCACCCAGGTGCTCGTCGACAACGGCGACACGATCGTGCTGGGCGGAATCTTCGAGCAGGAAACCCGCACGACGGTCGACAAGGTGCCGCTGCTGGGCGACCTTCCGATCCTGGGCTACCTCTTCCGCCGGACCAACAAGCTGGACAACAAGACCGAGCTCCTGATCTTCGTCACGCCCAAGATCGTGAAGGACACGCTCACGGTGCGCTAGCGCGCTCGAACCACAATCCTCCAGGCCCCGGTTCGCCGGGGCTTTTTTTTCGCTATTCTCGAAGTCTCCATGAAGACCAACATCTTCCTGATCGGCATGATGGGCGCCGGGAAGACCACCATTGGCAAGACGCTCGCCAGGCGCCTGGGGCGCGAGTTCGTCGACTCCGACCGCCTGCTCACCGAGCGCACCGGCGTGCCGGTGGCGACCATCTTCGAGATCGAGGGCGAGGCCGCGTTCCGGCGCCGCGAGACGGCGGTGATCGCCGAGCTGGCGGCGCTCGACGGCCAGGTGGTCGCCACGGGCGGCGGCTCGGTGCTCTCGGGCGAAAACCGGCGCGCCATGCGCGAGGCGGGCACCGTCGTGTACCTGCGCGCGCGCCTGGAGCACCTCTGGGAGCGCACGCGCCACGATTCCAGCCGGCCGCTGCTCGCGACACCCGATCCCCAGGCCACGCTCCAGGCGCTCCTCACGGAGCGCGAGCCGCTCTATCGGGAGGCCGCGCACGTGATCGTGGAGACGGGACCGCAGGCAACGCAGACCATCGTGAACCGCATCCTCACGGCCCTGCGCTCGCACGCAGGCCGCGAAAGCACCGCGTGAGCGGGCGCAAGCTCCGGGTCGAGCTGGGCGAGCGCTCGTACCTCATCCACATCGGCGCGGGGATCGCCTCCGAGCCGGCGTTCTTCGAGCCGCACGTGCGCGCGCGCACCGCGGTCGTGGTCACCAACGAGACCGTCGCGCCGCTCTACGCCGCGCGCCTGGAGGCCACGCTCGCCGCGGCGGGCGCGAAGACGCTTCGCGTCGTGCTGCCCGACGGCGAGGAACACAAGACGTGGGAGACGCTGGACCGGCTCTTCGAGGCGCTCCTGCGTGCGCGGGTCGGGCGCTCGGCGGTGCTGGTCGCCCTGGGAGGCGGCGTGGTGGGCGACATCGCGGGGTTCGCCGCCGCGAGCTACCAGCGCGGCATCGCGCACCTCCAGGTGCCCACGACGCTCCTCGCCCAGGTCGATTCGTCCGTGGGCGGCAAGACCGGCATCAACCATGCGCTCGGCAAGAACATGATCGGCGCTTTCCACCAGCCGGCCGCCGTGGTCGCCGATACCGCCACGCTCTCCACGCTTGCGCGACGCGAGTACGCCGCGGGGCTCGCCGAGGTCGTGAAGTACGGCGCGATCTTCGACCCCGTGTTCCTCGACTGGATCGAGGCGCACGCCGCGGCCCTCCTCGATCGCGACGCCGAGGCGCTCGCCCACGCGATCCTGCGCTCGTGCGAGATCAAGGCCGACATCGTGGCGCGCGACGAGCGCGAATCCGGGGCGAGGGCGCTGCTCAACTTCGGCCACACCTTCGGCCACGCGATCGAGTCGGCCGCGGGCTACGGCTCGCTCCTGCACGGCGAGGCCGTGGCGATCGGCATGGCGCTCGCGGCGCGCTTCTCCGCCCGGCTGGGCCGCATTCCCGCCGCCGCTCCCGAGCGCCTCATCCAATTGCTCGAACGCCTGGGCCTGCCCGTGGAGCCTCCGCGTTTCGCGCTCGGCACGTGGCTCGAATACATGGGCCGCGACAAGAAGAACGAGGACGGGCGCATCACCCTGATCCTCCTCGATGCCATGGGAAGCGGAGCGGTCGTGAAGGACACGCCGCAGCCCGCCCTCGAGGGCTTCCTCGCCGAGGTCGCCGCCTAGCTTCGCGGTTTCTGCAGGCGCTTCAGGAACACGCCCATCTCGCGCGCGGCCTGCTTGTCGCCCTTCACCTCGGCGGCCCCGATGCCGCTCGCGTAAGCGGCCATCGCGCCATCGGGATCGGAGGATGCCTCGAGCGCGCGGCCCAGCAGTTTCCACGCGGCGGAGTATCCGGGGTCCTGCTCGACGGCCGAGCGCAGGTGCGCCGCGGCGCGCGCAGGGTCGGCCTGGAGATATTGCATTCCGAGGCTGAAGCGCAGCAGCGCGCTGTCCTTGCCGGAGGCGAGCAGCGCCTCGAAGCGCGCGGCCGGGTCCATGGCATTCACGGTATCATGGGCCGGCACCCCCTGCCGACACCTTCTTCCATCTTCCAGCTGCTCGAGGAGGCATTCCCGATGTCGCGCATTTTTCGATTCGCCGCCCTGGCATGGCTCGCGCTCCTCGCCGCTTTCGGCGCGCACGCCAAGGACCGCGAGATCTCGGTGGGGCTGCAGGCCGCGATCACTTCGATCGATCCGCACTACCACAACCTTTCGCCCAACAACAGCTTGCTGCGCCACATCTACGAGCCGCTCGTGTGGCGCGACGCGAACATGCGCCTTTCACCGGCGCTCGCCACGTCGTGGAAGGCGGTGGACGACCTCACCTGGGAAGTGAAGCTGCGCCGCAACGTGAAGTTCCACGACGGCTCGCCCTTCACCGCCGCGGACGTGATCGCCACGTTCAAGCGCGTGCCCAACGTGCCCAACAGCCCCTCGTCCATGGCCACCTTCGTGAAGCCGATCGTGGACATCCAGGCGCCCGATCCGTACACGCTCATCCTGAAGACCGCGACTCCCCACGTGCTCATGCCGAGCGACCTCGCCTCGGTGTACATCATCCCGAAGGCCGTGGCCGAGCACGCGTCGACCGAGGATTTCAACTCGGGCAAGGCCGCCATCGGCACCGGCCCCTACAAGTTCGCCGAGTACATCCCCAACAATCGCATCGTGCTCAAGGCCAACTATGCGTACTGGGGCGGCGAGGAGCCGTGGGACAAGGTGACCTTCAAGATCCTCTCCAACCCGGCCGCGCGAGTGGCGGCGCTGCTCTCGGGGGACGTGCAGCTGATCGAGACGGTGCCCACCGCCGACATCGCGAAGCTCTCCTCCGACAAGAACTTCAACGTGGTGGACAAGGTGTCCAACCGCGTGATCTACGCACACCTCTACCAGTGGAAGGACAAGCCGGCGCCCTTCGTGACCGCCAAGGACGGCTCGCCCCTCGCGAAGAATCCGTTCCTGGACCCGCGGGTGAGGAAGGCGCTTTCCATCGCGATCAACCGCGAGGTGATCGCCGACCGGATCATGGAGAAGCGCGCGGTGCCCGCGGGGCAGCTGCTGCCGGATTCCTTCTACGGCACGAGCAGGAAGTTGAAGCCCGCGAAGTACGACCCCGAGGGCGCGAAGAAGCTCCTCGCCGAGGCGGGCTATCCCGACGGCTTCGCGCTCACGGTTTTCGGCACCAACGACCGCTACATCAACGACAGCAAGATCGCCCAGGCGATCGCGCAGTTCTATTCGCGCATCGGCCTGGACGCGAAGGTGGAGACGATGCCCTCGAGCGTGTACTTCACGCGCGCCACCAAGGGCGACTTCGGCTACATGCTGCTCGGCTGGGGCACGGAATCGGGCGAGCAGGGATCGAGCCTTCGCTCGCTGCTCGCCACCAAGGATCCGGCCAGGGGCATGGGCGTCACCAACCGCGCGCACTACTCGAACCCGGAGATGGACCGCGAGCTCACCGAAGCGCTCGCCACCATGGACGACAGGAAGCGCGAGGCGATGATCCAGAAGGCGGCCGAGACCGCGATGAACGACACGGCGCTCATCCCGATCCACTACGAGGTGAGCACGTGGGCGACGGCGAAGGGCCTCAAGTACACGCCGCGCACCGACCAGTACACCCTGGTCATGGACCTGCGCCCCGCGCGCTAGGCATGTAGCCATGATCGGCTTCACGCTTCGCCGCCTGGGCCAGGGCCTCCTGGTCCTCGCGGTGATGTCGGCCCTGGTGTTCGTGGGGGTGTACGCGATCGGCAACCCCGTCGAGCTCCTGGTGAACCCGCAGGCCGACGACGTGGAGCGCGCCCGCGCGACCGCGGCGCTCGGCCTGGACAAGCCGCTCGCCGCGCAGTACGCGACCTTCGTCGTGCGCGCGCTTCATGGCGACCTGGGCCGCTCGTTCGTCTACAACATTCCCGCGATCCAGCTGATCCTCGACAAGCTCCCCGCCACGCTCGAGCTCGCGGCCGCCGCGATGGTGATCGCCGTCGTGCTGGGCATCCCGCTGGGGCTCGTCGCGGGCCTGAAGCCCGATTCCTGGCTGGGGCGCTCGATCATGGCGGGCTCGATCCTGGGGTTCAGCCTGCCCACATTCTGGGTGGGCCTCGTGCTGATCATGGTGTTCTCGGTGAAGCTGGGATGGCTTCCGCCCAACGGCCGGGGCGAGACCGTGACGCTGCTGGGCGTGCCGGTGAGCTTCCTCACGTGGGACGGCTTGAGGCACCTCGCCCTGCCGGCGCTCAACCTCGCGCTCTTCAAGCTCTCGCTCCTCGTGCGCCTCACGCGCGGAGGCACGCGCGAGGCGCTGCTCCAGGACTACGTGAAGTTCGCGAGGGCCAAGGGACTGCCGGCGCGCCGCGTGATCGGCGTGCACGTGCTGAAGAACATCCTCATTCCCATCGTCACGGTGATCGGCCTGGAGCTGGGCTCGGTGATCGCCTACGCGGTGGTGACCGAATCGATCTTCGCGTGGCCCGGCAGCGGCAAGCTCCTCATCGACTCGATCAACCAGCTGGACCGCCCCGTGATCGTGGCCTACCTCCTCGTCACGGTGGCGATCTTCGTCGTCATCAACTTCGTGGTCGACCTGCTGTACTCGTTCCTCGACCCGCGCGTGCGGCTTGCCGCCGCCCCCGCCCATTGAAGGCCGCTCCCGCAGCCCTGGTCGAGCCCGCTGCAGCCGCGAGCCCGGCGCCGGCCGCGCAGGGGCCGTGGCGGCGCTTCGCCGCGGAGTTCGCCGAGAGCCGGCTCGCCATGGCCGGGCTCCTCCTCCTCGCCGTGCTCGTGGTGCTCGCGGTGGCCGCGCCCCTCGTCTCGCCGCAGAATCCCTACGACCTTTCGCAACTGGACGTGCTCGATTCGAAGCTCGCGCCCGGGGAGCATTCCTCGTCCACCGGCAAGCCGTATTGGCTCGGCACCGACGACCAGGGCCGCGACATGCTCTCGGGGATCTTCTACGGCCTTCGCATCTCGCTCGCGGTGGGCGCCTCGAGCACGGTCATCGCGCTCGCCATCGGGCTCGTGCTGGGCCTTGCCGCGGCATACTTCGGCGGGTGGGTGGATACGCTCATCATGCGCATCGCCGACATCCAGCTTTCGTTTCCCGCGATCCTGATCGCGCTCGTGCTGCTCGCGTTGATGGGGCAGGGCGCCGGCAAGATCGTGGCGGCGCTGGTGACGGTGCAATGGGCGTACTACGCGCGCACCGTGCGCTCCGCGGCCCTCGTGGAGCGGCAGAAGGAATACATCGAGGCCGCGCACGCGCTCGCCCTCTCGCGCCAGCGGATCGTGTTTCGCCACCTGCTTCCCAACTGCCTGCCCCCGCTCATCCTGGTGGCGACGGTGCAAGTCGCCCACGCGATCTCCCTGGAGGCCACGCTCTCGTTCCTGGGCCTGGGACTTCCCATCACCGAGCCCTCGCTGGGATTGCTCATCGCGAACGGCTTCCAGTACCTGCTCTCGGGGACCTACTGGATCAGCTTCTACCCGGGCGTGGCGCTGCTCGCCACGATCGTCTCCATCAACCTCGTCGCCGACCAGCTGCGCGACGTGCTCAATCCCCGGCTGCGCAAATGAACGCCGCCACGCCCGCGCTGGAAGTCGAGGGCCTGCGCACCCACTTCTTCACGCGCGAGGGCGTGGTGAAGGCCGTGGACGACGTGAGCTTCACGGTCGGGCGCGGCCGCATCCTGGGCCTCGTGGGCGAGTCGGGCTCGGGCAAGTCGATGACGGGCTATTCGATCCTCGGCCTGGTCGACCCGCCAGGGCGCATCGTGTCGGGCCGCGTGGTGCTCGAGGGCCGCGAGCTCACGACGCTCTCCCCGTCGCAGTGGCGGCACGTGCGCGGCGACCGCGTGTCGATGATCTTCCAGGACCCGATGATGACGTTGAACCCGGTGCTGCGCATCGACACGCAGATGGTCGAAGCCGTGCGCGCCCACCGCGGCGTGTCGCGCGCCGAGGCGCTCGAGCGCTCGCGCGCGGCGCTGGAGCGCGTGGGCATCGCCTCGCCGGGCGAGCGCCTGCGCCAATACCCGCACCAGTTCTCGGGCGGGATGCGCCAGCGGGTGGCGATCGCCATCGCGCTCCTGAACGAGCCGGCGCTCGTCATCGCCGACGAGCCCACCACGGCGCTCGACGTGACGGTGCAGGGGCAGATCCTCGCGCAGATGCAGGCGCTGTGCCGCGATTCCGGCACGAGCCTCATCTGGATCACCCACGACCTCTCGGTGATCGCGGGGCTCGCCGACGACGTGTGCGTGATGTACGCGGGCCGCATCGTCGAGTCGGGAAGTGTGGACGACGTCCTCGACCATCCGATGCATCCGTACACGCGCGGGCTGCTCGATTCGGTCCCGGCGCGCAATACGCCGGGCCGCCCGCTCGCGCAGATCCGCGGCATGACCCCGTCGCTCATGCATCTGCCGCCCGGATGCGCATTCCGCGACAGGTGCAGCCGCGCGATCGACCCCTGCCGCGCGGCGCCGCCCTGGCAGGCCACGCCCGGCCGCGGCCTTCGCTGCGTGAACCCGCTGCGATGAGCGCCGCCGCCCCCCTCCTCGAGCTGCGCGGCGTGTCCAAGCGCTTCGGCGAGCACGTGCAGGCCGTGGACGGCGTGAACCTCGAGGTCCGCGAGCGCGAGGTGGTGGGGCTCGTGGGCGAGTCGGGCTGCGGGAAGTCCACGCTGGGCCGCATGGTGTGCCGCATCATCGATCCCACCGGCGGCGAGCGCCTCTGGAAGGGCCGCGCCTACCGCGACTACGAGGATCGCGCCGCGCGCCGCGATCGCCTCGCCGTGCAGATGATCTTCCAGGACCCGTACGCGTCGCTCAACCCGCGCATGCGCGTCGTGGACATCGTGGGCGAAGCGCCGGTGGTGCACGGGCTCATCGCCGCGCGCGAGCGCGAGGGCTTCGTCGCGGCGATCCTGGAGCGCGTGGGCCTGGACGCCGCCGCGCTGCGGCGCTTCCCGCACCAGTTCTCCGGCGGCCAGCGAAGCCGCGTCGGCATCGCGCGCGCGCTCGCGGTGCAGCCGCAGTTCCTGGTGTGCGACGAGGCGGTGGCCGCCCTCGACGTGTCGATCCAGGCGCAGGTGCTGAACCTCTTCATGCGCCTTCGCGAGGAGCTCGGCCTCACCTATCTCTTCATCAGCCACGACCTGGGCGTGATCCGCCATGTGTCCGATCGCGTCGTGGTGATGTACCTCGGGCGCGTGGTCGAGAGCGCCCCGACGGCCGAGCTCTACGCGCAGCCCAACCACCCCTACACGCAGGCGCTCGTGGCCGAGGTCCCGCGGATGGAGGCGCGCCACCGCGCCTACCAGCCCATCCGCGGCGAGATTCCTTCCGCGCTCGCACCGCCGCCCGGATGCCATTTCCATCCCCGCTGTCCCCACGCCTTCGCCCGTTGCCGCGAGGAAGTACCGCGGCTTCGCCCGATCGCGCCCGGGCGGCTTTCCGCATGCCATCTCAACGACACGAACTGCCCATGAACGCATTCCGCATTACCCGTCCTTCCGGCACCCGCGCGCCGCTCGTCCTCGATTCCCCCCACAGCGGCACGCGCTATCCCGACGATTTCGGCGCCGCGGTGGCGCGCGAGCAGCTGCGCGCTTCGGAAGACAGCTTCGTGGACGAGCTCTACGCCTCCGGTCCCGGTCTCGGCGCCACGCTCATCGCCGCCGATTTCCCGCGGAGCTACATCGATCCCAACCGCTCGCTCCTGGACATCGACGCCTCGCTCCTGGAGGCGCCGTGGCCCGGGCCCGCGGTCCCCAGCCGCAAGACCGAGCTGGGCGTCGGGCTCATCTGGCGCGTGCTCGACTCGGGCGAGGCGATCTACAAGCGCAAGCTCACCGTCGACGAGGTCAAGCGGCGCATCGTCGAGTACCACCAGCCCTACCAGCGCGCGGTGAAGGATGCGCTCGACGAGGCCTACGACCATTTCGGCGCGGTGTGGCACATCAACTGCCACTCGATGCCGGCATTGAGCGGGCGCATCTCCGAGGAAGGCCCCGGCAAGGCGCGCGCCGACTTCGTGCTCGGCGACCGGGACGGGACCACGTGCGAGCCGGAATTCACCCAGCTCGCCGCGAAGGCGCTTCGCGGCATGGGCTACGAGGTGAAGATCAACGACCCCTACAAGGGCGTGGAGCTGGTGCGCGCGTTCTCCGATCCGAAGGCGAACCGGCACAGCCTGCAGATCGAGGTGAACCGCAAGCTCTACATGGACGAGCGCACCCGCGAGAAGGCCGCCGGATTCGAAAAGCTGCGGGCCGACATCGGCCGGCTCGTCTCCACCGTCGCCGCCTATGCGCAGGAACGCTCCCACGCATGCGATCATTCGCAGGGCCATGGACATCATCATGGGCATGGCCACGATCACGGCCATGACCATGATCACGGTCACGGCCATTCCCACGATCACCCCCACGACCACGAGCACTGAACGACCATGCCCATCGCCGTCGAGCTGAAAGCCCCCGACATCGAGCGCCACCGCCATTCGGCGAGCGGCGTCGACTTCATCCATTCCTTCGATAGCGGCAAGCCCGGGCCCCATGCGCTCGTGGTGTCGCTCACCCACGGCAACGAGATCTGCGGCGCGATCGTGGTGGACCGGCTGCTGCGCGAGGAGCTGCGCCCCGTGCGCGGGCGCCTCACCCTCGCCTTCGCCAACGTGGCGGCCTTCTCGCGCTTCGACCCGATGAGCCCCTACGCCTCGCGCTTCGTGGACGAGGATTTCAACCGCGTGTGGACGCCGGCCACGCTCGACGGCTCACGGCAGAGCACCGAGCTCGCCCGGGCACGGCTGCTGCGTCCGTTCGTGGAGAACGCCGACTTCCTCCTCGACATCCATTCGATGCTCGAGCCCAGCCCGCCCGTCATGATCTCGGGGCCGCTCGACAAGGGCATCAAGTTCGCGTTCGACGTGGGCGTTCCCGAGCACATCGTGAGCGACGTCGGGCACGCCAACGGGACGCGCATGCGCGACTACGGCGGCTTCGGCGACCCGGCGAGCCCCAAGAACGCGCTCCTCGTGGAATGCGGCCAGCACTGGGAGCGCAATGCGGAGCGCGTCGCGTCGCAGACCACCTGGCGGTTCCTCAAGCGAGTGGGCGTGGTCGATATCGCCCGGGCGGAGCGCGAGATCGAGCCGGCCGTGGCGCCCCAGAAGCTCATCCGCGTGACGCAGGCCGTCGTGGCGAATTCGCCCGCGTTCCGTTTCGCGAAGAGCTTCACGGGGCTGGAGATCATCCCGCGCCAGGGCGACGTGATCGCGTGGGACGGCGAGGAAGCGGTGCGGGCGCCCTACGACAACTGCGTGTTGATCATGCCGGTCCCGCACAACGTGAAGACCGGGCTCACCGCGGTGCGCCTGGGACGCCTGGAAACCGCCTAGCCGGCCGCGTCCTCGCTCTTGCCCGACGGGCGGATGCCGAGCTGCTTCAACTTCCGGTAGAGGTGCGTGCGCTCGAGGCCCACGCGGTCGGCGACGCGCGACATGTTGCCGTCCTCGCGCCGGATGTGGTGCAGGAAATACTGCTTCTCGAACTGCTCGCGCGCATCGCGTAGCGGCAGGTCCAGCGAAACGCCCACTTCGGTCGTCGCCTGCTCGCGCGGGCCCAGGTTGAACTCGCGCGCCACCCGGTTCACGTCGTCACCGGTGATGTCGTTGGCGAGCGCGGTGAGGGCGAGCGTCTTCACGGCGTTCTGCAGCACGGGCAGGTTGCCGGGCCAGTCGAGGTTGCGCATCACGTTGAGCGCGCCCACCGTGAGGGTGCGAAGCGGCACCTCGTTGGCATCGACAAGCTGCGTGAGCATCGTGGCCGCGATGTCCGGGATGTCCTCGGGATGGTCCGAGAGCGCGGGCACCCGGATCGTGAGCCCGGAGAGCTGGTGGTAGAGCGCGGCATCGAAGCGGCCGTCCTCCACCATCGCGGGCAGGGCCTCCGTGCTCGCGCACACGAGGCGCACGTTGAACTTGTCCACCTTCGCGAGCAGCTGTGCCAGGCCCTTCTGCTCCGCCTTCGAAAGCAGGCCGATTTCCGGCAGGAACAGCATGCCTTC
>DATBEA010000495.1:0-3309 GCA_036276215.1 Usitatibacter sp. | reverse complement strand
CGCTCGTGGCCGCATGCGACCTCTTCGTGAGCCATGCGGGCGGCGCTTGCGCGGGAACGCTTGCCGCGGGCGTGCCGCAGCTCATGTTTCCGGCGCAGTACGAGCAGTACCTCACGGCGCTGCGCGTCGTGCAGCTACGCGCCGGCGTCCTCGTGAAGCCCACCGCCACGCCGCGCGACGTGGGAGGAGCGCTCGCGCACCTGCTGGGCGACCCGTCGCACGCGGCGGCGGCCAAGGCGTATGCCGCGCGGTACCCCGATTACACGCCGCAGGAGCACGTGCGCCGCGTGGTCGCGCGCATCGAGGAAATCCTGGCCGGTCCTTCGCGCTGGGAACGGCGGGCTATACTCGCCCCGCGATGAACCTCCCCCGGCGCGTGAAGAACCTCATGTTGCATCCGCGTGCCGAATGGCAGGCGATCGACGCCGAGCCCCACACGGTGCTCGACCTCTATACCGGCTACGTGATGATCCTCTCGGCGATTCCCGCGGTGTGCGGCTTCGTGGGCCTGTCGCTCGTGGGCATCGGCATCTTCGGGGCGACCTACCGCGTGCCCGTGGGCCTGGGCGTCGTGCACATGGCCGTGAGCTACCTGCTCTCCCTGGGCTTCGTGTACCTGGTGGCGCTGGCGATCGACGGGCTCGCGCCGTCCTTCGGCTCGCAGAAGAACTTCATCCAGGCGCTCAAGGTGTCGGCGTATTCGCCCACGCCCTATTGGGTCGCGAGCATCCTCACGATCGTGCCGTCGCTCTGGATCGTCACGGTGCTGTTGGGCCTCTACAGCCTCTACCAGCTCTTCACGGGACTGCCGGTCGCCATGAAGACGCCCGCCGACAAGACCGCGCCCTACGTCGTGGTCGTGCTCATGGCGACGCTCGTGCTCGCCGTGGCCATCGTCGTGGTGACCTCGCTCGCGATCCCCGGCCCCGTGCGGGGCTTCTAGAAGCAGGCGCGAGCGCTAGGCCTCGGACGCTGCGGCAGGCCCCAGCGGCGCCGAGCGCTCGGGACGCGGGTGGCGGCGGCGGCGCCCGTAGGGCGAGAGCCCGATGGCGCGCGGCGCGACCTCGAGGAAACCCGCGAGCTGCTCCAGGCCCAGCCGGTAGGCCTCGCGCTTGAAGTCGATCACCGCTTCCAGGGGCACCCAGTAGTCGTGCCAGCGCCACGCGTCGAACTCCGGGTGGCCGCTTGCGCGAAGCGAAATGTCGCAGTCGCGCCCGCAGAGCCTCAGCAGGAACCAGATCTGCTTCTGGCCCCGGTAGGTGCCGCGCCATTCGCGCTTCACCCAATGCGTGGGCACGTTGTAGTGAAGCCAGTCGCGCGTCCGGCCGAGAATCTTCACGTGCTGCGGCAGCAGGCCCGTTTCTTCCTGGAGCTCACGGTACATCGCCTGCTCGGGAGACTCTCCCGGCTTGATGCCGCCCTGGGGAAACTGCCAGGCATGTTCCTTGATGCGTTTGCCCCAGAAGACCTGGTTCTTGGCGTTGACGAGCACGATGGCGACGTTCGGGCGATATCCGTCCCGATCGATCATGGCGTCCACCATCCAATCCGTTCAGTTGCAACCATTTTCCCACGGTTCCCGAGCGCTTGCCACCCGTCGGAACGGCGCATGGGGCGTGTAGAATGTACCTTCGCAAGCCAATGATTTAACTTAAAAAACATATGCGCGCCCGCCGTTACTACCTCGCCACCCTCAAGGAAGCCCCCCAGGAAGCCGAGCTCGCCAGCCACAGGCTCATGCTGCGGGCGGGCTTGATCCGCAAGCTCGCGAGCGGCCTGTACACCTGGATGCCGCTGGGCCTTCGGGTGGTGCGGCGCATCGAGGCCGTCGTGCGCGAGGAGATGAATCGCGCGGGAGCGCTCGAGATCCTCGCCCCGCCCGTCCAGCCCCGCGAGCTCTGGGAGGAGACCGGGCGGTGGGCCCTTTACGGCCCGCTCATGCTTCGCATCAAGGATCGCGCCGAGCGCGAGTTCTGCTACGCGCCCACCGCCGAGGAGGTGTTCTGCGACACGGTGAGGAAGGAGATCCGCAGCTACCGCCAGCTGCCGGTGAACTTCTACCAGGTCCAGACGAAATTCCGCGACGAGATCCGCCCGCGCTTCGGCGTGATGCGGGCGCGAGAGTTCACGATGAAGGACGCGTACTCGTTCGACGCGGACTTCGAGGGCCTGAAGAAGAGCTACAAGGCGATGTACGACGCGTATGCGCGGATCTTCACGCGCCTGGGACTGGAATTCCGCGCGGTCGCCGCCGACACGGGCGAGATCGGCGGCACGGCCTCCCACGAGTTCCAGGTGATCGCCTCCTCGGGCGAGGACGCCATCGCCTACTCGACCGGCTCCGACTACGCCGCCAACGTGGAGCTCGCGGAGGCGATCGCGCCTCGCGACTCGCGCCTCGCGCCCTCGCAGGAAATGAAGAAGGCCTCCACCCCCGGCAAGCACACCTGCGAAGAGGTCTGCGCGTTCCTCGGCATCCCCATCGAGAAGACGGTGAAGTCGATCGTCCTCGCGCACGAGCGCGAGGGCGCCGCACCCGAGCTCTTCATGCTGCTGGTGCGCGGCGACCACATGCTGAACGAGATCAAGGCGTCGAAGATCCCCGGCGTGAAGCCGTTCCGGTTCGCAAGCGATGCCGAGATCCGCGAGCGCCTGAAGGGCCCGCCCGGATCGCTCGGGCCGGTGGGACGAGACCTGAAGATCGTGGCCGACCGCACCGTGGCCGCGATGAGCGACTTCTGCACCGGCGCCAACGAGGAAGGCTTCCACCTCACCGGCGTGAACTGGGGGCGCGACCTGCCCGAGCCCGCGGTGGTCGCCGACATCCGCAACGTCGTGGCGGGCGATCCTTCGCCCGACGGCAAGGGCACGCTCGAGCTCGCGCGCGGCATTGAGGTGGGGCACGTCTTCCAGCTGGGCACGGCATACACCCGCGCGATGGACGTGAACTTCATCGACGAGAAGGGCGCGACGCAGCCGATGGAGATGGGCTGCTACGGCATTGGCATCACGCGCATCGTCGCCGCGGCAATCGAGCAGAACCACGACGAGAAGGGCATCATCTGGCCCGACCCGATGGCGCCCTTCACGGTGGCGGTGATCCCGCTGGGCTACGCCAAGAGCGAGGCGGTGAAGGCCGCGGCCGACGAGCTCTATGCGGGCCTCGAGGCCGCCGGCATCGACGCCTTCCTCGACGACCGCGACGAGCGCGCGGGCGTGCTCCTCGCCGACCAGGAGCTGATCGGGATCCCGCACCGCATCGTGATCGGCGACCGGGGCCTGAAGGAGGGCATGGTCGAGTACCAGCAT
>DATBEA010000494.1:0-3880 GCA_036276215.1 Usitatibacter sp. | reverse complement strand
ACGCTCGGCATCGTCGGCATGGGGCGCATCGGCCAGGCCGTCGCGCGCCGCGCGCGAGGCTTCGACATGCGCGTCCTCTACAACAACCGCACGCGCCTCGCTCCCGTCGAGGAGGAGCGGCTCGGTGCGCGCTACGCCGAGCGTGACGAGCTCCTCGCGCAAGCCGACTTCGTGGTCGTGATGGCCCCGTATTCGCCGGCGACCCACCACCTCATCGGCGCCGCGGAGATCGCGAAGATGAAGCCCACCGCGATCCTCGTGAACAGCGCCCGCGGCGGGGTGGTGGACGATGCCGCCCTCGTGGCCGCGCTCAGGGAAAAGCGCATCGCGGGCGCGGGGCTGGACGTGTTCGAAGGCGAGCCGAGGCTCGATCCCGCGTACCTCACGCTTCCCAACGTCGTCCTCACCCCGCACATCGGCAGCGCCTCGCGCGCGACCCGCATCGTGATGTGCAACACCGCAGCGGCTAATATGTCGGCTGTCCTCGAAGGCCGCGATCCCCCGAACCCCGTCAACTGAAAGCAGGAAAATGGCAAAAGTCGCATTCATAGGCTTGGGCGTCATGGGCTATCCCATGGCGGGTCACCTGAAGGCCAAGGGCCACGACGTCACCGTCTACAACCGCACCGCGGCCAAGGCCGACGCGTGGGCCGCCAAGCACGGCGGGGCCAAGGCCGCCACCCCGGCCGCCGCGGCGAAGGACGCCGATTTCGTGATGCTCATGGTCGGCAACGACAGCGATCTCTACGACGTGGCCCTCGGCAAGGACGGTGCGCTCGCCGGCATGAAGAAAGGCGCGGTGCTGGTAGATCACACGACCGCCTCGGCCGATGCCGCCCGCAAGGTATTCGCCGCGGCGAAGGAAAAGGGCGTGGACTTCATCGACGCGCCGGTCTCGGGCGGGCAGGCGGGCGCGGAGAACGGCAAGCTCACGGTCATGTGCGGCGGAGAGAAGGCGCCCTTCGAGCGCGCCAAGCCCGTCATGGATTGCTATGGCCGCGCGGTGACGCTCATGGGCCCAGCCGGCTCGGGCCAACTCACCAAGATGGTGAACCAGATCTGCATCGCCGGCCTGGTGCAGGGACTCTCCGAAGGGATCGCCTTCGCCGAGAAGGCGAAGCTCGACCCGCTGCTGGTCCTCGACGTGATCTCCAAGGGCGCGGCGCAGTCGTGGCAGATGGAAAACCGCGGCAAGACCATGCACGAGCGCAAGTTCGACTTCGGCTTCGCGGTGGACTGGATGCGCAAGGACCTCGGCATCTGCCTCGAGGAAGCCAGGAGGAACGGCGCCAAGCTGCCGGTCACGCAGATCATCGACCAGTACTACGGCGACGTGCAGAAGTCCGGCGGAAGCCGCTGGGACACCTCGTCGCTCATCACCCGCCTCTAGGAGACTTCCATGTCCATCAAGCTCTACTTCGCCCCGGGCGCATGCTCGCTCGCTTCGCACATCGCCCTCGAGGAATCCGGCCTCGACTACGAGACCCAGAAGCTCGACCTCGCGGCAGGCGACCAGCGAAAGCCCGAGTACCTCGCGCTCAATCCGCGCGGCAGGGTGCCCACGCTCGTGGTCGACGGCCATGTGATCACCGAGAACGTCGGCATCCTCACCTACGTCGCGGGCGGCCATCCCGAGGCGAAGCTCTGGCCCAAGGACACGTTGCACCAGGCGATGGCGGTTTCCACCATGGCCTGGCTTTCCAACACGGTCCACCCCGCTTTCGGCCATGTCTTCCGCGCGGAGCGGTATGCGGACGGCGAGGCGGCGCAGGATGCGGTGAAGGCGAAGGGCCGCACCATGTTCGCGCAGCACCTGAAGGAAATCGACGAGCTGCTCAAAGGGCGCAAATGGGCGGTCGGGGACCGCTTCACGGTCGTCGACGGCTACCTCGTCGTGTTCTACCGATGGGGCAACCGCAACCAGGTGCCGGTGCACGAGCTGAAGAATTATTCCGCCCTCATGGATCGCGTGCTGGCCCGTCCGGCGGTGAAGAAGGTGATGGCCGACGAAGGCATCACGATGTCGTGAGCCGCACGCTCGATCACCTCGTCGTGGCCGCCCGCACGCTCGACGAGGGCGCGCGCTTCATCCACGAGCGGCTGGGCGCGGACTGCGTTCCTGGCGGAAAGCACCCCACCATGGGCACGCACAACCGGCTGCTCTCCCTGGGCCCCGCGACATACCTCGAGGTGATCGCGATCGATCCGGATGCGCCCGCGCCCACGCGCCCGCGCTGGTTCGAGCTCGACACGCCGGCGATGGGCGAGCGCCTCACGCGCGGCCCGGCCCTGGTGCACTGGATGGAACGCACCGACGACCTGGAGGCGGAGCTCGGCCACTATCCCGCCCGGGTCGCGATCGAGCCGTTCTCGCGCGGGGCATTCCGGTGGCGCCTCGCGCTCACGGCCGACGGAGCCTTTCCCGGCGGCGGAACGCTTCCCACGCTGATCCAGTGGGAAAGCGCCCATCCCTGCACGGTCCTGCCCGACCCGGGCGTGCGGCTGGAGCGCTTCGGCCAGGGGCCGGGCGGGCTTTCGGCGGGCTTTTCGACGCCCGCCGGAATGCGTACGATTCCTTAGCCCCGAAGCGGCAGGGAATACCGCCGCGGGCGGGGTGTTTGTCCAGTATTAGCAACGACTGATACGAGAGGCACGGCGCGCTTGGATTACAACCTGATCGTCCCCTTCATACCCAACCTGCGCCGCTATGCCCGCGCGCTCGTGGGCGACCGTGAAGGCGCGGACGACCTGGTGCAGGACACCCTCGAGCGGGCGGTACGCAAGTTCCACTTGTGGCGTCCGGGCGACCTGCGCGCGTGGCTCTTTTCCATCATGCACAACGTATTCGTGAACCAGTTGAAGGCGCGCAAGACGGGCGTCCAGGTCGAGATCGACGAGAACGCGATCGCGGCGCCCATTCCCACCGTGACGAGCCTGGACGTGCTCGATCTGCAGGCCGCCCTCATGCGCCTGCCCATGGAGCAGCGCGAGGTGGTGCTGCTCGTGGCGCTCGAGGACATGAGCTACGCGGACGTGAGCCGCGCGCTCGGCATTCCCATCGGCACCGTGATGTCGCGCCTGTCGCGCGGCCGCGAGCGCCTGCGTGGCTACATGGCCGGGGAAGCCACGCGCACCGGGTCCCTCAGGGTGATCCAATGACCGAAGAAGAAGACCGCCTGGAATACGCCGAGCAGAACGCGATGCTGCATCGCACGTTCGACTCGGTGATGACCGAGCCCATCCCCGCGCGCATGTACATGAAGCGCCCGCCGTGGCTGGAGTACGCGCGCGCCGCGGTGCTGCTGGGCGCCGGCATCGCGATCGGCATGGCATTGCCGTGGCTTCGGCCCGAGCCCACCGTGGTTTCGATCACCACGACGCCGCTTCCCATCCGCGCCGCCCGCGCGCACCTCGTGTACTCGCCCGAAGTGCGCCACCCGGTCGAGGTGGAGGCCAAGGACAAGGACCACCTGGTGAAGTGGCTTTCCAAGCGCCTCGGGATGCCGCTCAAGGTGCCGGTGCTCTCCACCGAGGGCTTCGAGCTTCTTGGCGGGCGCCTGCTGCCGGGGCCGGAGGGTCCCGTCGCGCAGTTCATGTACCAGGATTCCTCGGGCAAGCGCCTCACGCTCTACGTCTCGAAGCCGCATGCCGGCGAGACGATGACGGCGTTTCGTTTCGCCCAGGACAACGGCGTGTCGGTCTTCTACTGGATCGACAGGGACCTCGACTACGCGCTCTCGGGCGAGGTGGACAAGCCCACCCTCGCGCGCGTGGCGGGCTCCGTGTATCGCCAGATCGAGCCCTAGCGCGCTTCTGTTGCGGTTGTAATCCGGCGCCCGCGCGCGCGCCGGAATCGGGCAAACTTCGCGGTTTCGGGCAC
>DATBEA010000493.1:0-7224 GCA_036276215.1 Usitatibacter sp. | reverse complement strand
GCCTGGACGAGACCTTCGACATCAACGAGGGCATCCGCCTCGCGCGGAAGCTCCTGCTCGAGATCGACGAGCTGGGCGTGCCGTGCGCCACCGAGTTCCTCGACCTCATCAGCCCGCAGTACATCGCGGACCTCATCGCCTGGGGTGCCATCGGTGCGCGCACCACCGAGAGCCAATCGCACCGCCAGCTCGCCTCGGGGCTCTCCTGCCCCGTGGGGTTCAAGAACGGCACCGACGGCAACATCCGCATCGCGGTGGACGCCATCAAGGCGGCCGCCGCGCGCCACCATTTCATCTCGGTCACGAAGTCGGGGCACGTGGCCGTGTTCAAGACGGCGGGCAACGAGGATTGCCATGCGATCCTGCGCGGCGGCAAGACGCCCAACTACGATGCGGCGAGCGTCGAGGCGGCGTGCAAGGACCTCGCGGCCGCCGGCCTCGCCCAGCGCCTGATGGTCGACTTCTCCCACGCCAACTCCTCGCGCGACTATCGCCGCCAGGTGGAGGTGGCTTCGGATGTGGCCGGGCAGCTCGCCCGGGGCGAGCGGCGCATCGTGGGCGTCATGGCCGAAAGCCACATCAATCCCGGCCGCCAGGATCTGGCGGCGGGCAAGCCGCTCGCCTATGGGGTGTCGATCACCGACGCGTGCCTCGGGTGGGACGATACCGTGAAGATGCTCGAGACCCTGGCCGAGGCCGTCGCCAAGCGGCGCGTGGCCCTGGAGGAATGAGATGAAGCCCGACAAGAAACCCATGCCCGTGGTGGGCCGCACCGACGACCTGCGCATTTCCGCGGTCCGCGCGCTCATCGCCCCGCAACTGCTGCTCGAGGAGCTGCCCGTGGATTCGGCCGCGCTCGCGACGGTCACCACCGCGCGCCAGGCCGTGCACCGCGTGCTCCACGGCGGCGACGATCGCCTGCTCGCGGTGGTGGGCCCGTGCTCGATCCATGATGCCGGCGCGGCGCTCGAATACGCCGGACGGCTTCGCGAGGCGGCCGCGCGGCACGCCGCGGACCTCTTCATCGTGATGCGCGTGTATTTCGAGAAGCCGCGCACCACCGTGGGCTGGAAGGGCTTCATCAACGACCCGCGGCTGGATGGAAGCTTCGCGATCAACGAGGGCCTTCGCCAGGCGAGGAAGCTCCTCCTCGACATCAATCGCCTCGGCGTTCCCTGCGGAACGGAATTCCTGGACTTGCTCTCGCCGCAGTACATCTCGGATCTCATCGCGTGGGGTGCGATCGGCGCTCGCACCACGGAATCGCAAACGCATCGCCAGCTCGCCTCGGGCCTGTCGTGCCCCGTGGGCTTTAAGAACGGCACCGACGGCTCGATCCGCGTCGCGGTGGATGCGCTGCGCGCCGCGGCCGCGCCGCACGCGTTCATGGGAATGACCAAGACCGGGCAGGCCGCCATCTTCGAGACCGTGGGCAACGAGGACTGCCACGTGATCCTGCGCGGAGGCAGGCAGCCCAACTACGATGCGGCGAGCGTGGAGGCGGCGGCGGTGGAGCTGGGCGGCGCGGGCCTGGCCCCCCACCTCATGATCGACTTCTCGCACGCGAACGCGTCGAAGCAATACCGCAAGCAGGTGGAGGTGGCCGCGGACGTGGCGGGCCAGGTCGCGAAAGGCGACGAGCGCATCGTGGGCGTGATGGTCGAGAGCCACTTGAATCCCGGGCGGCAGGATCTCGTGGCCGGGCAGCCGCTCGCCTACGGCGTGTCGATCACCGACCCGTGCCTGGGCTGGGACGAGACCGTGTCCGTCCTGGAGGCCCTCGCGAGTGGCGTGAAACAGAGGCGCCTTGCCCATGGGGAGTGAAAGGCCTTGAAAACGGATGAACGCAGATGAGTAAGTCGGACGAATTTCGCATCCTCGGGCGCAGGCCCGGGAACGACGACTCGATCCGCTTCACGTATCGCGGCGTCACGTTCGACCAGGACTGCTTCCACGTGGTCGCGGGCCTGAACGCCGTCGATACGCGCGAGTACACCGAGCAGACGTTCAGGGCCCTGGAGGCAGCCGGGCAGGTTTGCGCGCGCATGGGCGCCTACAAGCCGCGCACGAGCCCGTACTCGTTCCAGGGCTATGGCAAGCAATGCCTGCCGTACGTGTTCGAGCTCGCCGGCAAGCACGGCATTCGCGTGATCTCGATGGAAGTCACGCGCGACGAGCACCTGGACGAGATTCGCGCGGCGCTGCGCGAGACGGGCGACGCCACGGGCGTCATGCTCCAGATCGGCACGCGCAACACGCAGAACTTCGAGCTGCTGAAGACCGTGGGCAACCAGCGCGATTTCCCGATCATGGTGAAGCGCGGCTTCGGCATCACGCTGCACGAGTCGCTGCTCGCCGCGGAGTACGTGGCTTCGAGCGGCAACCGCGACATCGTGTTTTGCCTGCGCGGGATGAAGACGCATTTCGGCGACCCGCACCGAAACCTCGTGGACTTCGCGCACGTGCCGGTGGTCAAGCGCCTGGCTCGCATGCCGGTGTGCGTCGATCCGTCGCATTCGGTGGGCGTGCGCGCCGAGGCGCCCGACGGGTTGCAGGACATCTTCCACGTCGCCGCGCAGGGCATCATCGCCGGCGCGAACCTGGTGCTCACCGACATCCACCCCGAGCCCCGCAAGGCGCTGGTCGATGCCGGCCAGGCGCTCACGCTCGAGGAGCTTCCGAAGTTTCTCGAGGACTGCGCGATTTCCCGCGAAGCGTATTTGAAGCGGAGAGAGCTACGCTAGCGCAGGTCCTTGGACGCAGATGAACGCAGATAAAGGCAGGAAGAATTTCGAGAGTTTCGCGTTGAGAATTTCATCTGCGGCCCTCTGCGCTCCATCTGCGTTCATCTGCGTTTTCATCGCCTTTCTTCCCGCTTCTTCCGCCGCCGCTGCAATTTCGCTCACGGACGACCTGGGCCGCAAGGTCGAGCTGCACGCCCCCGCGCAAAGGATCGTGAGCCTCGCGCCCTCCCTCACGGAGCTCGTCTACACGGCCGGCGCGGGCGATCGGCTGGTCGCGGCGAGCGAGTACAGCGACTACCCGCCCGAGGCGCGGAAGCTCCCGCGCGTTTCCGCCGCGGGCACCGTGTCGCTGGAGCCGGTGGCGGCGCTGCGCCCGGATCTCGTGCTCGCCTGGGAAGACGGCACGCGTCCCGAGGACATCGAGCGGCTCGCGGCCCTCGGCATTCCCGTCTACGTGGCGCACGCGCGCACCCTCGACGACGTGCCGCGGCTCCTGGTGGCCATCGGCACGCTCGTGGGAACCGACCCGCGTGCCGCGGCGCGCGCCTATTCGCGCAAGCTCGACGCCCTGCGCCGCCAATACGCCGCGCGAACGCCGGTCACGGTGCTCCTCGAGGTCTGGCACTCCCCGCTCACCACCATCGCCGGGCGCCACTTCATGAACGAAGCGCTGGCCACCTGCGGCGCGCGCAACGTCTTCGCGGACCTGCCCGGCGTGGCGCCCATCGTGTCGTGGGAGGAAGTCTTCCGCCGCGATCCCGACGCCATCGTGGGCATCGGGTCGGCGCCGAACGAGGCGGAACTGCGCGCGTTGTGGGACGAGCGCTCGGTGCTGCGCGCCGTGAAGCAAGGCCACCTGGTCTTCGCCGACGCCGACCGGCTGCAACGGCTCTCGGCGCGAACGCCCGAGGGCGTGGCGGCGCTTTGCGCCGCGATCGACCGCGTCAGGTCTGCCGCACCGCGGCGATAGTGCCCGAGCAGAGCACGGGGCCCGTGGGCTGGCCCGTGGGCGAGCCCGTCATGGGCTCCATGCTGATGGCAAGCCCGCGCGCGCCCTCGACGCGCGGATCGTTCTCGGCGATGCGGATCACGGTCTCGGACATGTCGTTCTTCACCATGCCGATCGAGCGAGGCTTCCCCTCGCGGGGCAGCACCCAGAGCTCGAGGCCCTTGCCCGGCATGTCCTTCCACGGCTTCATCATCTTCACGCGCACGACGTCCGGCTTGTACATCGAGACTTCCATGCGCGCCGTATTGTCGGGCCCCATCAGCATCGACACGAAGACCGGCTCGGGCGTGGGCGCCACGGCGGTCCAGAGGAAGAAGGCGACGAACACCGAGGCCATGCCGCCGGCGACGAGGCCGAAGGACTTCCAGAACGAAGGCGTGCCCGGGGCGCGCGGCGCGATGGCCGCGCGGATCGTGCGCCAGACGCGCTCCGAGGGCTCCACCGGCGGCAGGGCGTCCGCGAGCGGGGCGAAGGCCGTCTCCCAGCGCCGCATGGCATTGGCCGCCGTGGCGTCGGTCGCGGCAAGCGCCGCGAAGCGCTTGCGGGCCGGGCCGCGCAACGTGCCCAGCACGTACTCGGCGGCGAGCGCTTCGGCGGCGTCGCGGGAGAGCTTCACGCCGATACGCCCTTGCGGTCGAGGCATTCGCGCAGCCGGATGAGCCCGCGGCGCACGTGGGTCTTCACGGTGCCCAGCGGGCGGCGCAGGTGCGCCGCGAGCTCGCTGTGCGTGAGGCCGTGGAAGAAGGCGAGCGCGATGGTCTGGCGCTGCTCGGGGTCGAGCTCGGCGAGGCAGCGCTTGAGCGAATGGGCGTCGGCGCGCGCGGCGGCGTCGCGCTCGGGCGCGGCGTTCTCGTCGGCGAGGCCCGCCACGAGCGTGTCGTCCACGTCGGGCTCCTCGCGCGTGCGCCGCACGAGGTCCACGCTGCGGTTTCGCACGATCGCGGTCATCCACGTCATGGGCGCGCTCTTCGCCGCCGCATAGTCGGATGCACGCCGCCAGATGTTGACGAAACTGTCCTGCAAGACTTCCTCCGCGAGGGCCCTCTCCCGGACTATACGAAGCGAGACGGCAAACAGTTTCGAGCGCGTGGCGAGGTAGAGCCGCTCGAACGCGGCGCGGTCGCCGAGCGCGGTGCGCGCGACCAGGTCCTCGAGGGCCTCGCTCATCCCGGCTTCTGCTCCCGGCCCGGTTTCCACTGGGCCTCGGGCACGTGCGCGGCGGCGTTGATGGTGCGCGCGGCGAGGAAGAGGAAGTCCGAGAGGCGGTTCAGGTACTGGATCGAGAGGGCCGATACGCCTTCCACCCGCCCCAGGACCACCAGCGAGCGCTCGGCGCGCCGGCAGATGGCTCGAGCGAGGTGGCAGGCGGCCCCCGCCCGCGATCCGCCCGGGAGGATGAATTCCTTGAGGGGCGGCAACGGCTCGCGCAGGGCCTCGATGCGCCGCTCGAGCTCGGCCACGTGGGCGTTCCACAGGGCCGATCGCCCCGGGATGCTCATCTCGCCGCCCAGGTCGAACAAATCGTTCTGTATGGCGAGCAGCGTCGCCCTGAGGGCCTCGGGCAGGGGCTCGGCGATCACCATCCCCAGGGCGCTGTTCAGCTCGTCGATGTCGCCCAGCACCGCGATGCGCGGCGCGTCCTTGCCCACGCGGGTTCCGTCGCCCAACCCGGTGGTGCCGTCGTCGCCGGTACGGGTGACGATCTTCGTGAGGCGATTGCCCATGTGCGGGCATTGTACAATCGGCGCCGTGAAAACCAGCTTTTTGGACTTCGAGCAACCCATCGCGGAGCTCGAGCAGAAGATCGAGGAGCTGCGCTTCGTGCAGGACGACTCCGCGGTCGACATCTCGCAGGAGATCGAGCGCCTCTCCAAGAAGAGCCGCGACCTCACCAAGGAAATCTACTCGAAGCTCTCCGCGTGGCAGATCAGCAAGGTCGCGCGCCATCCGCAGCGTCCGTACACGCTCGACTACGTGAACACGATCTGCACGGACTTCGAGGAGATGCACGGCGACCGCGCCTTCGCCGACGACGCCGCCATCGTGGGCGGGCTCGCGCGCTTCAACGGCCAGAGCGTGATGGTGATCGGCCACCAGAAGGGGCGCGACACCAACGACAAGATCTTCCGCAATTTCGGCATGCCGCGCCCCGAGGGCTACCGCAAGGCGCTTCGCCTCATGAAGCTCGCCGAGAAGTTCGCCATCCCGCTGCTCACCTTCGTGGACACGCCCGGCGCCTATCCGGGCATCGGCGCCGAGGAGCGCGGCCAGTCGGAAGCCATCGGCAAGAACCTCTACGCCATGGCCGGCATCCGGGTCCCCATCGTGGTGTCGGTGATCGGCGAGGGCGGCTCGGGGGGCGCGCTCGCCATCGCCGTGGGGGACGTCACGCTCATGATGCAGTACTCCACCTACTCGGTGATCTCGCCCGAGGGATGCGCCGCGATCCTCTGGAAGAGCGCGGAGAACGCGGGCGAAGCCGCCGAGAGCCTGGGCATCACGGCGACGCGCCTTAAGTCCCTGGGCCTCATCGACAAGATCGTGAACGAGCCGCTGGGCGGCGCGCACCGCGATCACGCCGACGCGGCCAAGAACCTCAAGAAGGCCATCCAGGAGAGCCTGCGCGGCCTCCAGGACCTCTCCGCCGAGGAGCTCCTCGAACGCCGCCAGGAGCGCTGGGTCAACTATGGGAAGTTCAAGGAACTGGCCGGGTAGCCTCGCGGCGAATCTCACGCCGGGCGCGGTATGCGTCGGATTTTCAGGCGGGATGGATTCGGTCGTGCTGCTCGATGCGCTCGCGCGCGAGTGCCCGCGAAGCGGCCGCGCGCTTCGCGCGGTCCACGTCCACCACGGGCTTTCCCCCAACGCCGACCGCTGGGCCGCCTTCTGCGAGCGCTTCTGCGAGTCGCGGGCCGTGCCGCTTTCGATCGAGCGCGTGAAGGTGCCGCGCGGGAGCGGCGCGGGGCTGGAAGCGGCGGCGCGCGAGGCTCGCTATTCGATCTACGCCGCCCGGGAAGAGCCCTACGTGGCGCTCGCGCACCATCTCGACGACCAGGCGGAAACGCTCCTGCTGCAGCTCTTGCGCGGCACGGGATTGAAGGGCATGGCGGGGATGCCGCCGCTTCGCAGGCTGCGCGGCTCGCCGGTCACGCTGTGGCGCCCGCTCCTCGCGCTCCCGCGCTCGCAGATCCACGCCCGGGCGCGCGAGCTCGACCTGCAGTGGATGGACGACGAGTCCAACGCGGCGACGGTGCAGGATCGCAATTTCCTTCGCCACGCCGTGGCGCCGCTCCTCGACGCGCGGTTCGAGGGCTGGCGCGATGCGCTCGCGCGCTTCGCGCGCCACGCGGCCGAAGCGCAGGAGCTCCTCGCCGCGCGCGCCAGGGCGGACGGCGCCGGCGACGAGCCCTCGCTCGCCATCGATGCGTCGCTTTCCGCCGCGCGCCGCGCCAACGCGCTGCGCCAGTTCCT
>DATBEA010000492.1:0-2027 GCA_036276215.1 Usitatibacter sp. | reverse complement strand
ACGTCCGCGCCCATCCACGCGAGCAGCTGCGAGCACGTCGGCCCCGCCTGCACGTGGGTCATGTCCAGAATGCGCACACCCTTGAGAGCTTCCATGGTCTATTTCTTCTTCGCGTTGGGATTCAGGCTCGTGATCCGGCCGCTCTCGGTTCCCGCGGTCTCGTCGATCACCGCGTTGATGAGGGTGGGCTTGCGCGTGCGGATGGCTTCTTCCATCGCGCGGCGCAGCTCCGCGGGCGTGGTGGCGTTGGCGCCCACGCCCCCGAAGGCCTCGATGATCCGGTCGTAGCGCGCGTTCTTCACGAACACCGTGGGCGCCGGGTCGCGGCCCGTCGGATCCACGTCCGTGCCGCGGTAAACGCCGTTGTTGTTCATGATCACGATGCACACGGGCAGGCCGTAGCGGCAGATCGTCTCGACTTCCATGCCGGAGAAGCCAAACGCGCTGTCGCCCTCGATGGCGATGACCTGCTGGCCGGTGGTCACGGCAGCGGCCACGCAGTAGCCCATGCCGATGCCCATGATGCCCCACGTGCCCACGTCGATGCGCTTCCTCGGCTTGTACATGTCCACGATGCTGCGCGTGAAGTCGAGCGCGTTGGCGCCCTCGTTCACCAGCACCGCGTCGGGATTCGCCTTCACGATATCGCGCACGACGTTGAGTGCGCTCTGGAAATTCATGGGCGAGGGATCCTTGGCGAGGGTCTCGGCCATCTTCGCGACGTTCTTGTTCTTGCGATCGGCGACGGCGTCGAGCCATTCCTTCGGGGGCTTCTGCCAGCCGGCGCCGATGCCCGCGAGGAGCGCCGAGACGCACGAGCCCATGTCGCCGATCAGGGGCGCGTCGATCCGCACGTTGCTGTCGGCTTCCTGCGGCGAGATGTCCACCTGCACGAATTTCTGGCCGCCCCACTCCTTGTGGGACTTGCCGCCCCAGGTCTTGCCCTTGCCGTGGGAAAGGAGCCAGTTCAGGCGCGCGCCGAGGAGCAGCACCACGTCGGCTTCCGGAAGCACGAAGGAGCGCGCGGCCGAGGCCGACAGCTCGTGCGTGTCGGGAATGAGCCCCTTGGCCATGGACATCGGCAGGTACGGAATCCCGCTCTTCTCGACGAGCGCGCGGATGTCCGCGTCGCATTGCGCGTAGGCCGCGCCCTTGCCGAGCACGATGAGGGGCCTCTTCGCGCCCTTGAGGAGCTCCAGCGCGCGCTTGACCGAGTCGGGCGCGGGAATCTGGCGCGGCGCCGGGTCCACGACCTCGATGAGCGAGGCCTTGCCGGCCGCGGCGTCCATGCTTTGCGCGAAAAGCCTGGCGGGCAGGTCCAGGTACACGCCGCCCGGGCGCCCCGAGACGGCGGCGCGGATCGCGCGCGCGATGCCCACGCCGATGTCCTCGGCATGCAGCACGCGGAAGGCCGCCTTGGCGATGGGCTTGGCGATGGCGAGCTGGTCCATCTCCTCGTAGTCACCCTGCTGCAGGTCCACGACCTCGCGCTCCGACGAGCCGCTCATGAGGATCATCGGAAAGCAGTTCGTGGTCGCGTGCGCGAGCGCGGTGAGGCCGTTCAGGAAGCCGGGCGCCGAGACCGTGAGGCAGATGCCCGGCTTTTGCGTGAGGAAGCCCGCGATCGACGCGGCGTAGCCCGCGTTCTGCTCGTGGCGAAACGAGATCATGCGCAGGCCCTCGGCCTGCAGCATGCGCGTGAGGTCGGTGATCGGGATGCCGGGCAGTCCGAATATCGTGTCGATGCCGTTCAGCTTGAGCGCCTCGATGACGAGGTGGAACCCATCGATCGTCTCCACGGGTGCCGCCGACGGCGGCGCGCTGGGAGGGGCGGATTCGGTGACGACTGCCATGGTGTACCTCCGGGGGGCATGCCCCGCACGAGCCGGGAAAGGTGGACGGGGCGAAAATTTTGGAGCGGACTGCGGTCACGGGGGTCCCCGCCGGTGAGGGCGGGATCCTACGTCAGGGCGAGCGCTCGATTCAGACTACAATGTTAAGAAACCGCCCGAAGGAGGCACCTTGAT
>DATBEA010000491.1:0-3878 GCA_036276215.1 Usitatibacter sp. | reverse complement strand
TCTCGGCGCCGCCGGCCTCCTGGAGCTTGCGCCGCAGCCGGCAGATGCGCGCGTCGATCGAGCGGTCGAGGCCGTCGTAGTCGATCCCGCGGACGACCCGCAGGATCTCGTCGCGCGTGACCACGGTGCCGTGGCGCGAGGCGAGCAGCCAGAGGATGTCGAAGTCGCCCGTGGTGAGCTCCACGTCGCGGCCGTCCAGCATGGCCGAGCGGCGCGAGCCGTCGATCTCCAGGCGGCCGGCGCGAAGCGCGGCTTCGGGCGAGACACCCGACTTCGCCCCCGCGCGTCGCAAGAGGGCCTCGACCCGCGCGAGGAGCACGCGCGGCTCCACGGGCTTCACGACGTAGTCGTCCGCCCCCATCTCCAGGCCCAGCACCTGGTCGATGTTCTCGCCCTTGGCGGTGAGGATGAGGATCGGCAGGGCCGTCCCGCGGCTGCGCAGCTCGCGACAGATCGCCAGGCCGTCCTTGCCGGGAAGCATGAGGTCCAGGACGACCAGCTCCGGGCGGAAGCGCTCCACCCGATCGGCCACGGCGAGGCCATCGCCCTCGACCAGGACCTCGAAGCCATGGCGCTCCAGGTAGTCCCGGATGGATGCCGCGAGCCTCGCGCTGTCCTCGACCAGCAGCACCCGTGAACGGCGGGCCGCCTCGGGAGAGGGATCTCGGGTTGCCAGGGCCTCTGCGTGCATGGTGCGAGGGCTCGTGGGGGGACAAGCGCGAGAATACAGTACCCGCGCGACCCCCACAGGTGACGCTTTGTTACTCGGAAAAAGGGGTCAGACCCCTTTTTCCGTCAGGCGCGCTTCACCACCAGGAAGTTGCGCACCTCGCGAACGCCCTTCACCGCGCTGGCGAGCTTCTCGGCCCGGGTGCGCGCCGCCTCGTCGGCCGCGAGGCCGTTCAGCGTCACGACGCCGCCATGGGTGTCCACATCGATCTTCAGGACGCTCAGGTCCGGGTCCTTGAGGTAGTCGGTCTTGATGGACGCGGTGATCGCGGTGTCGCTCATGCCGTGCGAGTCGTCGCCGGGCGAGGCCGCGGCCTGGGTCTTCTCGCCGGCATCGGCCAGCGCGACCTTGGTCTTCTCGCCCACTTGCGCGAGCTCCTGCGAGGTCTTGTGCCCCACCTCGGCGAGCTTGGCCTCGCTCCGGGATACGGCGTTGTCCACTCTCTGCCCGAGCGTGCGGTCGCCCGCGCCCTGCTGCTCGCAAGCCGCGAGCGTCGTGGCCGCGAAAAGAGCGCACAGGGCGGCGCGAAGGAGCGTGTTGTTCATGGGATCTCCTTGTCGATACGGAATCACCGAAGGGGTCATGACATCCTAGTTCCTGCGCCACGCCGCCAAAGTCGGCGCGCTGCGCGATTGGGTGTCGTCCTCCACCTGCGCGCCTGTCGGAATCGTCCCACTCGCTAATCGGCGCGGATACCGAGGGCGCCGCGTCCGGCGCCGACAGGCGGCGCCCGGCCGCACGCCTAAATTGGCGGGGTGGGAGCGCCCCATCCGGGGCGTGACTTTCATCGCCTGAAGACGCCGACCAAGGAGACCGAACCATGCGCAGCAGCACCTCGACGAGCCCCATGGGCAGCAACGCCAACCCGATCGCCCGCGACATCCAGAACGTCGTCACGGATGCCCAGGAGCTCCTGAAAACAGTGCAGACCGAAGGCGAGGGCAAGCTCGCCGACGTGAAGGCCAAGGTGAGCCAGCAGCTCGACTCGGCCAAGCAGATGCTCACGCAGCTGCAGTCGACGGTGCAGGACGGCGCGAAGGCGGCGATGGACTCGACGGATACCTACGTGCGATCCAACCCCTGGCGTGCCGTCGGCATCAGCGCCGCCTTGGGCGCGCTGATCGGCTTCCTCGCGGCTCGCCGCTAGGACTCGGTCCATGCCAGGCGAAGCCACAGGCATCGTGGGCGACGTCAAGGGACTCGCCAGCACGGGGCTGCGCGCGATACGCACGCGCCTGGAGCTGCTCGCCATCGAGATCTCCGAGGAAAAGGCGTGGGCCTTGCGCTTCGTGGTGGTGGCCGTCGCCGGGCTCTACCTCGCCACGTTCGGGCTGCTGCTCGCGGTTTTCGCGCTGGTGCTGTGGGCCTCGGAGGAAAACCGGCCCGCCATCCTCGCGGCGTTCGCGGCGGCATTCGTCGTCTTGGGCGCGGGCGGCATCTGGTACGTGGTCGGCGCCTCGAAGCGGCGCAACTCCCTCTTCAAGGAGACGATCGCCGTGCTGAAGGGTGACGAACAGGCGCTTTCGCAGGCGCTGCGGGGGACTGGTGACTGAGCTCGAGATCCTGAAACGCCGGCGCGAGCTGGTGGTCCTGTCCGCCGAGCTGCAGCGGGCGACGGTCGTGAGGCGCCTGGAGCGCGTCGGCCACCATCCCGCCCACAAGGCGTTGGGGTTCGCGAAGAAGGCCGCGAGCTTTTCCCTCCTGTGGAAGGTGGGAGTGCTTGTGGCAGGCCGCATGGCAGCGCGCAAGTCCAGCACGAACCCGCCCGTACGCAGGCGCAGGGAGCCGTCGTTCCTATCCCGTTGGATCTGGGTGTTGCGCCTTCTTCCCGTGAAACACGTTTTTCCCGTCCTTAGATTCCTCAACCGCTAACAAAGGAGACAACCATGCTTTACTGGGCCGCAGTTTTCTTCATCATCGCCTTGATCGCCGCCGTGCTCGGCTTTGGTGGCATCGCCGCCGGCGCCGCCGGCATCGCCAAGATCCTGTTCTTCATTTTCCTCATCGCGTTCGTGGTCTCGCTCCTCATGGGCGTGTTCCGCCGCTCGGTCTAAGGAAGAGCAACAGAAGGCAGGGGGGGCCGTTACGGCCCCCGACACCGGCGCGGGCTGCGCGGGGTAAGATCACCCCCCCGCCGCAACCCGCGCTTTTTCGCCCTTCGCTCGCACGATTCCGCAATGGCCGACCGGCTCGTCAAGCTCTTCGCCGAAATTCGCTCCCAGGCAGCACAGCTCGATCGGACGCTCCAGGCCGCACGCGGCGACGATGCGCTCGACGACGTGCGCGGCGAATGGGAGAGGCTGCGCGCCCTCCTCGGCAAGCAGGACGAGTTTCTCGAGGATCTCGCCCATCGCACGCGCGAGCTCTCGTCGCTCTCCGCCTTCCTCCAGACCCACTACGAGCGCGAGAAGCAGCGCCTCGCCCGCGAGCTGCACGACCAGCTGGGAGGCATCCTCACGCCCGCCAAGATGGACCTCGCGTGGCTCGTGACGCGCCTGGGCGACGATCCGCAATACGGCGCGCGAGTCACCCGCCTTACTTCCATGATCGACCAGGGCATCGACCTGAAGCGGCGCATCATCGAGAACCTGAGGCCGTCGCTGCTAGACCACCTCGGGCTCGCCGCGGCCGTTCGCTGGTACGTGGACGAGACGTGCGGCGCGGCGGGGTTGGCGTGCAAGGTGAAGATCTCGAAGCTCGAGCGCCTCGCGCCCGACGTGGAGATCGCGATGTTTCGCGTCGTGCAGGAAAGCATCGGCAACGTGATCACGCACGCAAGGGCGCAACAGGTCGAGCTCATCCTCGAGCGAACCGCGCAGGGCGTGCGCCTCGCGGTGTGCGACGACGGCGTGGGGATCGCGAACCTGGAGGATGCACGCGCCAATTCGCACGGCCTGGCCGGGATGGCGCAGCGAATGTTCGCGATCAACGGAACGCTGGCGGTGGATTCCCGCGAGGGCAAGGGAACGCGCGTCGAGGCGTTCCTGCCGATCGCCGCCTAGTTTTCGCGGCTTGCGAGCAACTCCCCGATCAATCTCGGGATGGTCGCGAAGTCCTTGCTCTTGTCCAGGAAATAATCGGCGCCGGCCTCGAAGGCGGCGACCTTGAGCGCGGGCACCGCATGGTTGGTGAGCACCACGATGCACAC
>DATBEA010000490.1:0-2652 GCA_036276215.1 Usitatibacter sp. | reverse complement strand
GTGCCGCACGAGAACGTGAAGCTCGTGGGCGTGGAGGCGGGCGGGCTGGGAATCGACACCGGCAAGCATGCGGCGTCGCTCACGGGCGGCTCCCCGGGCGTGCTGCACGGCAATCGCACGTACCTGCTCCAGGACGCCGACGGCCAGATCACGGAGACGCACTCGATCTCCGCGGGCCTCGATTACCCCGGCGTGGGTCCCGAGCACGCATGGCTCAAGGACACGGGCCGCGCCGAGTACGTGACGGTCACCGACGACGAGGCGCTCGCGGCATTCCACCAGCTCTGCCGCCTCGAGGGCATCATTCCCGCGCTCGAATCGAGCCACGCCATCGCCCACGCGATGAGGATCGCGCCGAAGATGGCGCGCGACAAGATCCTGCTCGTGAACCTCTCGGGGCGCGGCGACAAGGACATGCACACCGTCGGCAAGGCCTCGGGAATCGAGCTTTGAGCCGCATCGCCGCCGTCTTCGAGCGCCTCGCCTCATCCCGGCGGGCCGCGCTCATCCCGTTCGTGACGGCCGGCGACCCCGATGCCGCGCAAACGGTTCCGATCATGCAGGCGCTCGTGCGAGGCGGCGCGGACTTGATCGAGCTCGGCATGCCGTTCTCCGATCCCATGGCCGACGGTCCCGTGATCCAGCGTTCTTCCGAGCGCGCGCTCGCCAAGGGCGTGGGCCTTCGCGACGTGCTCTCGGCCGTCGAGCGCTTCCGCCGCGAGGACAACAAGACGCCCGTCGTCCTGATGGGCTACGCGAACCCGATCGAGCGCATGGGGCACGCGAAGTTCGTCGCCGCCGCGAAGGCCGCGGGCGTGGACGGCGTGCTCATCGTGGATTACCCGCCCGAGGAGAGCGCCGAGTGGCTCGAAGCGCTCGGGGGCTCGGGCGTCGATGCGATCTTCCTCCTCTCGCCCACGTCGAGCGACGAGCGCATCGCCCTCGTGGCGAAGGTCGCCAAGGGCTACATCTACTACGTGTCGCTGAAGGGCGTGACGGGCGCCGCGAACATCGATACCGCCGCGGTCGAGGCGATGATCCGCCGCATCCGTGCCCACACGAAGGTTCCGGTCGGGGTTGGCTTCGGCATCCGCGATGGCGCCACCGCCGCGAGAGTCGCGCGAGTGGCCGATGCGGTCGTCATCGGCAGCCGCATCGTGCAGGCGATCGGGGATGCTCCGTCCGATGCGCCCAAGGTCGCGGAAAGCGTGCTTCGCGAGTTTCGCGATGCGCTCGACTACTCGGAGGCGCCCGCATGAGCTGGTTCCGCAAGCTCATGCCGCCCAAGATCAAGCACGAGGGCACGGCGCAGAAGAAGGCGGTCCCCGAGGGCCTGTGGAGCAAGTGCCCGTCGTGCGAGGCGGTCCTCTACTTCACCGACCTCGAGAACAACCTGCACGTCTGCCCGAAGTGCGGCTTCCACAACCGCCTTTCCGCGCGCCAGCGCCTCGACCTCTTCCTCGATCCCGACGAGCGCGCCGAGATGGGCTCCGAGGTTCTGCCGCTCGACCCGCTCAAGTTCAAGGACAGCAAGAAGTACATCGACCGCCTCGTCGAGGCCGAGAAGGAAACCGGCGAGACCGACGCGCTGGTCGTGATGCAGGGCGGCGTGAAGGGCGTGCCGGTCGTCGCGGCCGCGTTCGAGTTCGGCTTCCTCGGCGGCTCCATGGGCTCGGTCGTGGGCGAGCGGTTCGTGCGCGGCGTCCAGGCCTCCTGCGACGAGGGCCTTCCCTTCATCTGCTTCACCGCCACGGGTGGCGCGCGCATGCAGGAGGGCTTGCTCTCGCTCATGCAGATGGCCAAGGCCACGGCGGCGCTGCACCAGCTCTCCGCGGCGAGGCAGCCGTTCATCTCCGTGCTCACCGATCCCACCATGGGAGGCGTGTCCGCGAGCTTCGCCTTCATCGGCGACGTGGTGATCGCCGAGCCGGGCGCGCTCATCGGCTTCGCCGGCCCGCGCGTGATCGAGCAGACGGTGCGCGAGACGCTCCCCGAAGGCTTCCAGCGCTCGGAATTCCTGCTCGAGAAGGGCGCCGTCGACATGATCGTCGACCGCCGCCAGCTGCGCGAGCGCGTGGCCCGCCTCATCACGCTCCTCAAACGAGAGCCGCTGCCCGAAGCTTGAGCCGCACCCTCGACGACTGGCTCGCCTACATCTCGGCGCAGCATCCTGCGGCCATCGCGCTGGGGCTCGACCGTGTCCGCGACGTCTGGCAGCGGGTCATTCCCGTAGCGACGGGAACCCAACCGAAACTGGCACCGGCTGTCATTACGGTGGGCGGCACCAACGGGAAGGGCTCGACCTGCGCGATCCTCGAGCGGATCTTCCTCGAATCGGGTTACCGCGTGGGCCTCTACACCTCGCCGCACCTCATTCGCTACAACGAGCGCGTGCGGGTGCAGGGCAACGAGATCGGCGACGAGGCATTGGCCGACGCCTTCGAGCGCGTGGAGCGCGCGCGCGGCGACGTGCAGCTCACCTACTTCGAGTTCGGCACGCTCGCGGCCCTCTCGATCTTCGCCCATGCCGCGCTAGACGCGGTGATCCTGGAAGTGGGCCTGGGCGGTCGCCTGGACGCGGTGAATGTGATCGACGCCGACGTCTCCGCGGTCGTCACGGTGTCGCTGGACCACCAGGCGTTCCTCGGCAAC
>DATBEA010000489.1:0-3350 GCA_036276215.1 Usitatibacter sp. | reverse complement strand
CCCACAGCTGGGCGTCGATGGCGGTTTCGGCGCTCGATTGCGGCCTGCTGCCGATCACCCAGACGGCCATGCGTTTTTTGAAGATCGGCTACCACGACTACCAGGGCGTGGTCCTCGACGCGAAGGAGGAGGCGTCGCTGCTCGCCGACCTGGGGCAGGGCGAGGCGCTGATCCTGCGCAACCACGGGCTCCTCACGGTGGGCAAGACCATCGGCGAGGCGTTCAACTGGATGCATCGCCTGGAGCTCACCGCGCGCTCGCAGCTCGCCGCCATGGCCACCGGTGCCAAGCTCGTGAACGTGCCTGCCAGGGTCCTCGAGGAAACGTACATGAACTACCAGCCCCAGACCCGCCGGCCCTACGGCGTGATGGAGTGGCCTGCGCTGCTGCGCAAGCTCGACCGCATCGACCCCGGGTACCGCGACTAGGGTGCGGATCGTCGATTCGCAGGTGCACATCTGGGGCGCGGACACGCCGGCGCGCGCCTGGCGGCCGGGCGGGCACCTGCATGCGCAGCGCGCGACGCCGGTCGGCGCGGACGAGGTGCTTCGCTGGATGGACGAAGGCGGCGTCGATGGCGCGATCATCGTGCCGCCGTCATGGGAGGGCGACCGCAACGACCTCGCGATCGAGGCGGCCCGCGCGCATCCGGCTCGGTTCGCGGTGATGGGGCGAATCACGCCGGACGATCCAGGGCTTCGTGAAAAGCTCGCACGCTGGCGCGAAGAACCGGGAATGCTGGGCGTGCGCCTGGCGCTGCACACGCCGGAGCTGCGCGAGCCTTTCCTCGCCGGGCGCTACGACGGCCTCTGGGGCGATCTCGAGCGCCAGGGACTGCCGGTGATGGTGCTGATCCACCATCCCTACATGCCGATCGTCGATGCGATCGCCGCGAAGCACCCGAGGCTACGGATGGTCATCGACCACCTGGGCCTGGTGAACGGCGAGAAGGATGCCCACGCGTTCCGCGACCTCGACAAATTGCTGGCGCTCGCCGCCCGCGCGAACGTGGCCGTGAAGTCGAGCGCGCTGCCGTGCTACACGGACGAGGCCTATCCGTATCCGGGATTGCGTCCCTACGTCGAGCGTGTCTTCGACGCGTTCGGCCCGCGGCGCATGTTCTGGGGCACGGACCAGACGCGCTCGCCGGTCGGATACCGCGAGGGCATCGCCCTTTTCACCGAGCACATGCCGTTCCTTTCCGCCGCGGACCTCGAATGGGTCATGGGCCGCGGGGTTTGCGAATGGCTCCGATGGAAATGACCCTGGAGGAGGAGAAGAAATGAAGAGGATCCTCAAGCTCGTGGCCCTCGCCGCCACGCTCGCCGCGACGGGTGCGGCTGCGCAGTCCTATCCCACGAAGCCCGTGCGCGTCGTCGTGGGGTTCGCGCCCGGCGGCAACCTCGACGTCACCGCGCGCGTCTTCGCCGACGCCCTGTCGAAGGAGCTCGGGCAGCCCTTCGTGGTCGAGAACAAGCCCGGCGCGGGCGGGGTCGTGGCGCAGGAGGCCGTGGCGCGCGCGGCACCCGACGGCTACACGCTGGTGGTCGCCACCTCGGGCACGACCGTCGTGAGCCCGCTCCTCGTGGGCGGGAAGCCCCCGTACCAGCTCTCCGATTTCGCCTGCATCGGCCTCATGGCCGTGACCCCGCTCGTCCTGGAAGTGCCCGCGGCGAGCAAGTACCAGGATGTCGGCTCGTTCGTCGCCGACGTGCGCGCCAATCCGGGCAAGGTCACCATCGGCCATTCGGGCAACGGCACGACGAACCACATCGCGATCCTCCTCCTCGAGGACGCGATGAAGCTCGACTTGAACGTCATTCCCTACAAGGGTTCGGGACCGATGCTGGTGGACCTCGTGGGCGGCCAGATCCAGTCGGGCATGGACCAGACGTCGAGCTCGCTCGCGCAGGTGCAGGGCGGCAAGCTTCGCGCGCTCGCGATCGCCACGCGCAAGCGCATCGCGGACCTGCCGAACGTGCCCACGTTGGACGAGTCGGGCGCGCCGGGCTTCGAGGCGGTGACGCCGAGCGGTTTGCTCGCGCCCACGGGGACGCCGCCCGAGGTCGTGAAGATCCTGAACGCCGCGGTGAACCATGCGCTGGCCGATCCCGCGGTCCAGAAGAAGCTGCACGCGCTCGCCTCCGAGATCCAGCCCATGAGCTCCGAGGAGTACACGCAGTTCATGCAGAAGGAGGAAGCGCGCCTCAAGGCGCTGAACGCCCGCGGCGTCCTGAAGGGAAGCTAGGGGCGAGACCGAGACGCGAGAGCCTAGAAGGTAGGGCGCTTCTCGAAGCGCTCATAGGTCCCGTCGGCTTCCGCGACATCGACCCCGCTCACGACGGCGTCGGCCGGGCCGCGGCGCGCCCATTGCGTGATGCGCTCCACGGCTGCCGGCGGGCCGTGCACGACCGCTTCGACCGTGCCGTCGCGTCGATTGCACACCCATCCCGCCACGCCCAGGCGCTCGGCCTCCAGGCGCATCGACTCGCGGAAAAAAACGCCCTGCACGCGGCCGTGGATCGTGAGGCGCCGCGTGAGGCGCTCACTCATCGCCGCGCACCCGTCCGCGCGCGCGCTTGAGCACTCCGCGCTGCGTCTTGTGCTCGACGCGGCGCTTGCGGGCCGCCCTCGACGGCTTGGTCGGCACGCGCTTCTTCGGCACGTAGTTCAGGCGCTCCAGGCGCTCGGCGAGGCGTTCGAAGGCGATTTCCCGGTTGCGATGCTGCGAGGGAGAGTCCTGTGCGACGACCACGACGCCGGAGGGCGGGTGCGTGAGGCGCAGCGCCGACTCGGTCCGGTTCACATGCTGGCCCCCGGGGCCGCTCGCGCGAAACACGTCCACCAGCACCTCGCGCTCGAGGGTTTCCCGGTCGACGGCATAGGGGGGAGGGCGCTGGGGGACGAGTCGGGGCATGGGTGAATTCTCGGCGATGCGGCCCGACTCTTACAACTGTAAGGGCCGATTCTTACGGCTGTATTGGAAGGGCCGGCCGATTGTGCGGGATTTCACAGGCCCCGCCGGCGTTTGACGCGACCATTGCGTCAACGAACCCGGGAGGAATTCCATGACGATGCAACAACGACTCGCGACCGCCTTCCTGGCGCTGCTGATCGTGGGAAGCGTCGCGATGATGCCCGCCGAAGCCGATTCGAAGCAGCGCGCGCACGTGCCGCAGCAAGCCAAGGGCTTTGTGACCACCCCTTCCGCGACCCGGGAACCCCGCGTCCAGGACCTCACGTACAACTAAGCGTTATTCCCGCAAGGCGCACTTGCGAACGCCCGCCGGAACCGGCGGGCTTTTTTTATTTGATCCGCATGCCCGGCATCGCGCCGGAATCGGGCGCGA
>DATBEA010000488.1:0-9815 GCA_036276215.1 Usitatibacter sp. | reverse complement strand
CACGAGAGTCAGCTGCCGTCGCCCCTTAATGCATGCAAAACAAGCTCAAGCGCACCTGTCGCGCTCACAGGAGCGCATGTGCTCTATCTATCTGATAGCAGGGAATTGTCTGCCGGGTTTTGTAAACCACCCCAGCATTTTTGTAAATTGCGTGCTCACGATTTGAGCATCACAATTCGGCAAGTGCTTGATTAATGGTCGGGGCGAAAGGATTCGAACCTTCGACCCCCTGCACCCCATGCAGGTGCGCTACCAGGCTGCGCTACGCCCCGACCGAGCCTCGGATTATAGCAACTCGACGCCTCCCCGGGCCCGTTAAGCCGGCATGAAATCGCCTTTGCTCGTGTTCATCCCGTGTGGGCATTTGATAGCATCAGGGGCCTGCCCGAGCGCTTCCCGCCTCGCCCCCCCTTCCACACTGCCGCCTTCATGAGCCAGAACGAGCAGAAGACCCGCGTCGCCATCGTCGGCATGTCCTACAGGCTGCCGGGCTGCGGCACGGGCGCGCTGTGGGATGCGCTCCTCGAGGGCCGGGACGCCGTCACGAGCGTGGCCCCCGGCCGTTGGGCATTGGATTCCCTGCAGCACCCCCGGCGCAGCGAGCCGGGAACGAGCTATACCTTCCGCGCGGGCAGCATCGGCGACATCGCGGGCTTCGATGCTTCCTTCTTCGGCATCTCGCCCCGCGAGGCGGCGCAGATGGATCCGCAGCAGCGAATCCTCCTCGAGCTCGCCTGGGAAGCGCTCGAGAACGCCGCGATCCGCCCTTCCACCCTGCGCGGGACCGATGCGGGCGTGTACATCGGGCTCTCGAGCGTGGACTACGGCTATCGCCTCGCCTACGACCTCGCGGGCATCGATTCGTCCACGGCCACCGGCGGCACGGCGAGCATCGCGGCCAACCGGCTTTCCTACTTCTTCGACTGGCACGGCCCGAGCATGGTGATCGACACCGCCTGCTCGTCCTCGCTGGTCGCGTTCCACCAGGCGTGCGGGGCGGTGGCCTCCGGCGACGTGGAATGCGCCATCGCGGGCGGCATCAGCCTGCACGTCCATCCCTATGGCTTCGTGGCGTTTTCCAAGGCCTCGATGCTGTCGCGATCCGGCGCCTGCCGCGTCTTCGACGCGAAGGGGGATGGCTACGTGCGCTCCGAAGGCGGCGGGGTCTTCGTCCTGAAACCCCTGGATGCGGCGTTGCGCGATGGCAATCCCGTGCTCGCGGTGGTCGCCGCCACGGCCGTGAATTCCGGCGGCCGCGCGGCGGCGCTCACCGTCCCGAATGCGGACGCGCAGGCGAGCCTCCTCGGCCGCGCCTATGAGCGCGCCGGCATCTCGCCCGCCGACATCGATTATCTCGAAGCGCATGGCACCGGCACGGCGGTAGGCGACCCCCTCGAGGCCCGTGCGCTCGGCATGGCCCTCGGGACCGCTAGGCCGCGCTCCTCGCCGCTGCCCATCGGCTCGGTGAAGAGCAACCTGGGCCACCTCGAGGCCGCCTCGGGCGTGGCGGGCCTCGCGAAGGCGGTCCTTTGCCTGCGCCACCGCATGATCCCGCCCACGATCCACGTGGACGAGCCGAACCCGGCGATCGCCTTCGGCGAATGGAACCTCGAGCCCGTGACGCAGGCCCGCGCGCTGCACCCGTCGCGCAAGCTCATCGTCGGCGTGAACTCCTTCGGCTTCGGTGGGGCCAACGCGCACGCCGTTCTCGAAAGCGCGCCCACCGTGCCCACGCCCATCGCCGAGGAAGCCACGCAGGCGGCGGTCGTGGTCACCGGACACGGCGAGGCCGCGATGCGCGCCTCCGCCGCCGCGCATGCCGATCTCCTGCAGTCGTCGCACGGCCCGTCGCTGCGCGACGTGGCCTACAGCAGCGCCCACGCGCGGGACTGGCATTCCCACCGCGCGATCGTCGTGGGCACGGACCGCGCCCAGGTCGCGGGGCTCCTCGCGGCCTTCGGGCGCGGCGAGAATCCGCGCGCGGTGGTGAGCGGCAAGGCGCTCTCCGAATCCCGTGGGCCCGCTTTCATCTATTCGGGCAACGGCGCCGCATGGCCCGGCATGGGGTCGCGGCTCATGCGCGAGGAGCCGGCGTTCGCGGCTGCGATCGAGAAAGTGGATGCGATCCTGCGGCGCGAATCCCCGCTGCAGGTCGCCGCGATGATGCGCGAGGGCGTGAGCGCCGAGGAGCTTCGCGCGACCGAGATCGCGCAGCCGCTCCTCTTCGCCCTGCAGGTGGGCGTGACGGAGCTGCTGCGCAGCCGGGGCGTGCAGCCCACGGACGTGGCCGGCCACAGCGTGGGCGAGGTCGCGGCCGCATGGGCCTGCGGAGCCCTCACGCTGGAAGAGGCCACGCAGGTCGTGCATCACCGCAGCCGGCTGCAAGCGCGCGCGCACGGCCTGGGCGGCATGGTCGCGCTGGGCCTGCCGCAGGCGCAGGCCGAGGAGCTCATCGCGAGCCTGCCGCTTGCCGCCGAGCTCTCCATCGCCTGCCTGAATAGCCCCCGCCATGTGACCGTCGCGGGCCCCGTGGCGGCGCTCGCCGCCCTCGAGCACGCCGCGGCGGGGCGCCGCGTGTTCCATCGGCGCCTGGACTTCGACTACCCGTTCCACAGCGCCGCGATGGACCCGCTGCGCGACGACATCCTCGCGTCGCTTCGCGGCCTGCGGCCCGGCGCCGCGATCATTCCCTTCCATTCGTCGATCACCGGCGATGCGATTCCCGGGTCGCTCCTGAACGCGCAGTACTGGTGGCGCAACGTCCGCGAGCCGGTCCGTTTCGAGACGGCGCTGCGCTCCATCGCGCGCACGCGGGCCAATGTCCTCGTGGAGATCGGCCCGCAGCCGATCCTGCGCAACTACATGAACGATTGCCTGCGCGCCGAGTCGGTCGACGGGCGCGTGGTGGCGAGCCTGGAGCGCGGGCGCGACGGCGCCGCCGGCATCGGCGACTGCATCCACCATCTCGCGGTGGCCGGATGCGGACCGTCGCGGGAGAGCGTGTTCCCGATCGAGGGACGGATCGCCGCGCTCCCGAACTATCCGTGGCAGCGCGAACGCCACTGGCGCGAGTCCACGGCGGAGGCCTACGACCTGGTCGACCGGCCGCGCGAGCACCCGCTGCTGGGCCATCGCCTCAAGGAGACGGCATTCCACTGGGAAAACCACCTGGACACGGCCGCCTTCCCGCTTCTTCGCGACCACGCGGTGGGCGAAGCGGCGACGCTTCCCGGATCGGCCTTCGTCGAGATGGCGCTCGCCGCCTCGCGTTTCGTCCACGGCGGCGATTCGTGCGAGGTCGAATCGCTCGACATCCGCGCCCCGCTCCAGCTCGAGGAGACCGATTCGCGCACGGTGCGCTTTTCGCTGGACCCCGCCGACGGGCGTTTCACGGTCCGAAGCCGCGCTCGTCTTTCTTCCGATTCCTGGACGCTGCACGCCGCCGGCCGCGTGTGCGCACCCGGGCGCATGGAGCCGGCGGGCGATCGCTTCACCCTGCCCGCGCGCCGGCCCGACGTGACGGGCGCGGAGCACTACGAGCTCACGCGCCGCGTGGGCCTTGCGTACGGACCCGCATTCCAGGTGGTGGCGCGCGCATGGGTCGACGATTCGACGCGCACCGCGGTCGCGCGGCTCGTGCTGCCCGATGCCGCCCGCAGCGAATCGGGCGCCTTCCTCCTGCACCCGGCGAGCCTCGACGGCGCCTTCCAGGTGCTGGTGGACCTGTTGCGCAACGAGATCCCCGCCGAAGGCGCGCCCGCATTCGTGCCGGTGCGCATCGAGCGGGCGAAGCTGCATCGCATCGGCATCGCGCATGCATGCCGCGTGAGGATCGCCTCGCGTGGCCCGCGCTCGATCGTGGCCGACGTCGAGATCCAGGGCACGAACGGCGAGCTGCTTGCCGAGCTCGGGTCCGTTCGCTTCCGCGCGGCGTTCGTGAGGACGCCGGTGGCTGCACGCATGCGCCGCCTGGTTCACCGCGCCGTGCCGCGCCCGCTGGAGGCCGATCGCGCCCAGGCGCCTCGCGCGACGCTCGCGGCCCTTTCGACCGTCCTCGCGACGCGGCTGCACCAGCTCTCGCTCGATGGACCGCGCGCCCGCTACTACTCGGAGGTCGAGCCGCTTTGCGACGTGGCGTGCGCGGCATTCGCCGAGCGGGCGCTGCGCGAAGTCTGCGGCGACGGGGCGAACGTGCCGGCCGATATCGCTTCGCGCGTTCCCGCGGCGCGGGTGCCCCTCCTCGAACGCCTCCTCGCGATCCTCGAGGAGGACCAGGTCCTGGAGCCGGGCGAGGACGGCTGGCGCTGGAGCGTGGTGAACGAGCTTCCGGACGCCCACGAAAGCTGGTTCACGCTCGTGCGCGACTACCCGGACGAGGCACGCTCGCTCCTCGCCCTGGGGCTTGCCGGAATGCGCCTTCCCGCGGTCCTGCGCGGCGAGCACGACGACACGGCATCCGTGCCCTTCGCGGCTCCCGCCCACGGCGCATGGCAGGCCAACTCCGGGCTCGCGCTGGGCGAGATGGCCCGCGCCTGGCTCGCGCGCACCCCGCCCGAGCGTCCGCTTCGCATCCTCGAGATCGCGTCCCAGCGCTCCGAAGCCACCTCGCGCGTGGTCGAAGCGCTCGAGGCCGATCGATTCGAATACGTCGTCGCGTGCGCATCGCCCGAGGTCCACGCCGACTACGAGACACTCGCCGATGCGATGCCTTCCGTCGAGATCGTCACCCTCGACGCGGAGGATCTCGCGCGCCGCGGCCCCTTCGATGCGATCGTGGTCTCCGGCGGCCTCGAGGCGTGGCCCGGCGGCGAGGCGCTGCTCGCGCGGCTTCCGCAGTGGCTCGCCATGGGCGGCGTGCTCGCGATGCTCTGCCAGCATCCCTCGCGCATGAACGACCTGCTGCACGGCGCGGATTCCGCGTGGTGGGGACCGGATGCGGCGCTCGCGAGGCGTGCATCGCTTCTTCGCCCGGCCGATTGGGAGCGGCGCCTTCGCGCCCTCGGGTTCGATGCGATCTGCGCGGTGCCGGAGATCCCGGGCGCCGGGCGCGGCTGCTTCGCGATCCTCGCCCAGCGCGACCGCGCCCTCGAGGTGAAGGCCCAGGCCCACGAGTCGCGCAGCTGGCTGATCCTGCACGAGGGCGGCGCGGAACGCGCGGCGCTCGCCGCGGGCGTGCAGGCGCATCTGCAAGAGCGCGGCCACGCGGCGCGCACGGCCGCATGGCAGCCGGGCTCGGACGTGCCACCGCTCGCCGATGCGGTGGTGCTGATTTCCGGCGTAGCACCCGGAGATCGCATGGCGCCGACCGTGGCCGATCTCTCCCTGCGTTGCCACGACATCACGCAGCTCCTCGAGGCGTGCCGCGAGCGCTCCTCGCCACCGGCCGCGTGGATCGTCACGCAAGGCGCGGCGGCGGGGCTGCTCTCCCAGCCGCTCGCGGGAGCTACGGCGCGAAACGAGCGGGCGCCGGACAACGCGGTGCTCTGGGGTTTCGCGCGCAGCCTCGCCAACGAATACCCGGACCTCGAGGTGCGCCGGATCGACTGCTCCGACGATGGCGACCACATCGAGTCGATCGCGACTCGCCTTGCCGCCGAGCTCGAGGCGGCCGGCGACGAGGACGAGGTGATTCTCACCCGCGAGGGACGCTACGCGCTGCGTCTCGGCGAGGCGTACTCGCGCCCGTCGCCCGCGCCCCATGCGCGGCTCGATCTCACGGGTCCCGGCTCGCTCAAGAGCCTTGCCTGGCATCGCATCGAGCTGCGCGCGCCGGGAGCCGGCGAGGTGCAGGTCGAGGTCCGCGCGGCGGGGCTCAACTTCCGCGACGTCATGTATTCGATGGGGCTTCTCTCTGACGAGGCCGTGGAAACCGGGTTCGCCGGTCCCACGCTCGGCATGGAGGTGGCGGGCATCGTCTCGGCCGTGGGCCCGGGGGTCGAGGGCCTCGCGGTCGGCGACGAGGTGATCGCGTTCGCGCCGGCGAGCTTCGCCACCCACGTCGTGACCCAGGCGAGCGCGGTGGCGGTGAAGCCCCCGGCATGGTCCTTCGAGGCGTCGGCGACGGTGCCCATCGCGTACTTCACCGCGCTCTACGCGCTCAAGCATCTCGCGAACCTGCGCGAAGGCGAGTCGGTGCTGGTCCACGGCGCCGCGGGCGGCGTGGGCATCGCGGCCCTGCACCTCGCGCGAGCGATGGGCGCGAAGGTGTTCGCCACGGCGGGCACGCCGGACAAGCGCGAGCTCGTGAGGCTCCTGGGCGCCGACCACGTGTTCGATTCGCGCGGCCTCGGGTTCGCCGAGGCGATCCTGCGCGAGACGGGCGGCCGCGGCGTGGACGTCGTGCTGAATTCGCTCTCGGGCGAGGCGTTGATGCGAAGCCTGCAGGTGCTCAAGCCCTTCGGCCGCTTCCTCGAGCTCGGCAAGCGCGATTTCTACGAGAACACCGCCCTGGGCCTTCGCCCGTTCCGCAACAACATCTCCTACTTCGGGATCGACGCCGACCAGCTGCTGCGGGAGCGCCCGGCGCTCGCGCGCGAAGTGTTCACCGAGATGATGGAGCTCGTATCCCGGGGCGTGATGGGTCCGCTCCCGTACCGCGCGTTTCCCGCGTCCCAAGCGGTCGAGGCGTTCCGCCACATGCAGCAGTCGCGCCATGTCGGCAAGGTCGTGATCTCGCTCTCGAGCGGAGTGCGCGCGCCCGCCGCGAGGCGCGCGGGCGAGCTCTCGCATCGGCCCGACGCGACCTACCTCGTCACCGGCGGCACGAGCGGCTTCGGCTTGAAGACCGCGCAGTGGCTGGCGAGCCACGGCGCGCGCAACCTCGTGATCGCCTCTCGCGGTCCGGCCGATTCGCTCGCGGCGCGCGCGGCCATCGCGGATCTCGAAGCGCTGGGCGCGCGGGCGGTCGCGGTCTCCTGCGACGTCTCCGATGCCGCGCAGGTCGATGCGCTCCTCGCGAGGATCGACTCCACCCTTCCGCCGCTGCGCGGCGTGGTGCATGCCGCCGCGGTCATCGACGACGGCCTCGCCCGCAACCTCTCGCCCGCGCGCATCGCCTCGGTCCTTGCGCCGAAGGTGGCCGGCGCGCGCCACCTCGACCGCGCCACGCGCGGCAAGGCGCTCGATTTCTTCGTGCTCTACTCGTCGGCGACGACCCTCTTCGGCAACCCGGGGCAGTCGGCCTACGTGGCCGCCAACTGCCACCTCGAGGCCGTGGCGAGCGTGCGGCGCGCCGCCGGATTGCCCGCCACGTGCATCGCCTGGGGCGCGATCGGCGACACGGGCTATCTCGCGCGCAACAAGTCGATTCGCGACACGCTCGAATCCCACATGGGCGGGAGCGCCCTGCCCTCCGATGTGGCGCTCGAAGCCCTGGGTGCCGCCATCGCAGGCAACGAGTCCGGCCACGCGCTGCTCGAGTTCGGTTGGCGAAGCCTGCAGCGATTCCTGCCGGCCTCGAAATCGGCACGCTACCGCGAGCTGGGATCGCGCAACGACGATGCGCGCGCCGACGGTGACCGCCTGCACGAGCTGCGCCAGCTCGCGCGCTCGCTTCCGGCCTCCGAGCTCGCGACGCTCGTCGAGCAGGCGCTCGCCAAGGAGCTCGCCGCGATCCTGCGAACGCCCGTCGAGCGCCTGGATCCGCGCCAGCCGCTGCCCGAGATGGGCGTCGATTCGTTGATGGGCATGGAGCTCCTCACCGCCATCGAGGCGCAGTTCGGGTTGAACCTGCAGGTGATGGCGCTCGCCGACGCTCCCACCCTGGAGCGCCTGGTCGAGCGGATCGTGCGCGAGCTGCGCTCGGGCGACGGCGCGGAGGAGCCGCGCGAGTCGATGACCGACTCCATGGCGCAAGTTGCCGCGCGCTACGCCGCCGACCTGGATCCGCGCCGCGTGGCCGAGCTTGCGCGGGAGCTCGACGCGGGCAACGGGGAGCGCCGATGAGCTCGCGCATCCCGAAGGGCCTTTCGCGAACCGTGAAGGAGCAGCTCATCCAGCGGGTGCTGGAGCGGCGCGTGCAGCGCATGGAAGACTACGGGCGGCCCGCCTCGAAGAAGCCCGCCGCGCCCGCCACCGGGGATGCGATCGACGAGCGCTTCTGGCGCTTCGACCAGCACCCGGTGTACCAGCAGATGCAGCTGCTTCGCGAAGGCGCGGCCAAGCTCGGCATTTCCGATCCCTATTTCCGCGTCCACGAGGGCGTGGCAGGGGCCACGGTTCGCATCGCCGGGCGCCTCTACTCGAACTTCTCCAGCTACAACTACCTGGGCTACTGCGGCGACCCGCGCGTGAATGCCGCGGCGCTGCGCGAGATCGAGGCGAGCGGCACCTCGGTGAGCGCGAGCCGCGTGGTCTCGGGGGAACGCGGCATCCACCGGCGCCTGGAGCGCGCGCTCGCCCAGGCCTACGGCGCCGAAGACTGCGTCGCCTTCGTGAGCGGCCATGCCACCAACGTCTCCACCCTCGCGCAGCTTTTCGGCCCGCGCGACCTGGTGATCCATGACGCCTACGCGCACAACAGCGTGGTCGTGGGCGCGCAGCTCTCGGGAGCGAAGCGACTGCCCTTCCCGCACGGCGACCTGGGCTCGCTCGACGAGATCCTCTCCACGCAGCGGCGCCATTTCGAGCGGGTCGTCGTCGTGGTCGAGGGGCTCTACGGGATGGACGGGGACTTCCCGGATCTCCCGGAGCTTGTGCGGTTACGCCGCAAGCACAAGGTCTTCCTGATGGTGGACGAGGCCCATTCGTTCGGCACGATGGGCCCGCGCGGGCTGGGCATCCGCGACCATTTCGGCCTCGCCGCGGATGACGTGGACATCTGGATGGGCACGCTCAGCAAGTCGCTCGCGAGCTGCGGTGGATTCGTCGCCGGCACGCGCGCGCTGGTCGAGCAGCTCAAGTTCCAGTCGCACGGCTTCCTCTACAGCGTGGGCATGCCCCCGCCCGTCGCGGCGGCCGCGCTCGCCGCGCTCCAGCTGCTGCACGCGGAGCCCGAGCGCCCGACGAGGCTCCAGGCGAACGCGAGGCTCTTCCTCGAGCTCGCGCAGGCCGCCGGCATCGACACGGGGCCCAGCCGCGGCGTGGCGCTCGTGCCCGCGATCACCGGCAGCTCGATTCGCGCGGCGCGCATCGCCCAGGCGCTTTTCGAACGGGGTGTCAGCGTCCACCCGATCGTCTATCCCGCCGTCGCGGAAAACGCGGCGCGGCTGAGGTTCTTCCTGAGCGCCGACCACGGCGAGGAGCAGGTCCGGAGCGCCGTCGAGACCCTCGCCACCGCGTGGCACGAGGCCTAGCGCCGCTGCAAGTGGTGCTCTGCACGCGCGGCGGGTTGGCCGGCGCCGCGGTGCTCGACCGGCTCCTCGCCTCGCCCGAGCTTCGCGTCACGGGCATCGTGCTCTCCACGCGCACCCATGGGCCGCGGCGGGGACTCGTCGCCGGGACGCTTCGCCATCTCTCGCGTAGCGGGCTCGCATACTCCGCTTACCTTTGGGCCTGCACCACCGGGGGCGACCTTGCGGCTAGCGCTTCGTCCCGCGGCTCGGTGCGTTCGCGAGCCCGGCGAGAGGCCATCGCGCTCCTCGCCACGCGGCGCGTGAACGATCCGGATTCGCACGCATTCATTGCCGGATGCGCCCCGAGCCTGCTGGTGACGGCGTTCTTCGACCAGCGTGTGGATGCCGCCACGCGCGCGCTGGCTCCCCTCGGCGGCATGAACATCCATCCTTCCGCGCTGCCCGACCTGCGCGGCGTGGACCCCGTGTTCCAGGCGATGCTGCGCGGCCGCCCCCTCGGGGTCACCGTCCACCGGCTCGTGG
>DATBEA010000487.1:0-5307 GCA_036276215.1 Usitatibacter sp. | reverse complement strand
GTCGACGCCGGCAACGGCAACGTCATCAGGACCGAGGACGAGAGCTTCAAGGGACGCATGAACTCCGCGAAGAACACCGTCGTGGAGGACTCGCACAAGCTGAAGGACAAGGTCACCGGGCGCGAGCCGGGAACCGACAAGTAATCAGAGCTTGAGCGCGAGGCTCACGCCGTCGCCCACGGACAGGAGCGACGACGTGACCCTCTTGTCCTTGGCGAGGAAGTCGTTCAGCGCCCGGATCGCGACCGTGTCCTTGCTGTGGTCGTCCGCCTTCACGACGGCGCCGGACCAGAGGGTGTTGTCGATCGCGACGAGGCCTCCCTGGCGCAGCAGCACGAGGCAGCGCTCGTAGTAGTCGCGGTAGCCGCTCTTGTCCGCGTCGATGAAGGCGAAGTCGTACCGGCCGGCACCCCCGCCCGCCACGAGCGCGTCCAGGGTTTCCAGGGCCGGCGCGAGCTTGAGCTCGATCTTGCCGGCCACCCCCGCCTTCTCCCAGTAGCGCCGCGCCATCGAGGTCCACTCCTCGCTCACGTCGCATGCGACTACCTTGCCATCCGCGGGCAGCGCGAGCGCCACGGCGAGAGAGCTGTAGCCGGTGAAGACGCCGACTTCGATCGTGCGCTTCGCGCCAAGCATCCTCACGAGGAGCTGCATGAACTGGCCCTGGTCGGGACCGATCTGCATGCCGCCGTGCTTCATTCCCGCGGTCGCCTCGCGCAGCTCCGCGAGCACCGGGTGCTCGCGCACGGTGTGGTCGAGCACGTACTGGTAGAGCTTGTCGTCGAGGTTCAGGGTGCGGGAGGTCATCAGCGGTCGTCCATTTCGAGGAGCACGGGTTGGTGGTCCGAGGCGCGGGTGCCGGAATCGACGCGCACCGCGTGCACGCGCGAAGCGAGCGTCTCGGAGACGAAGACGAAATCGCAGCAATAGGGCTCCTGCGAGTACGAATGGTCGTGCACGCAGAAGGTCGGCACGTGCGGCCGGCGGCCGTTGGCGATGTTCCAGGCGTCGCGATACGGCGGGCAATCGGGGGGCCCCGAGGCCTGGATGTCCGGGTAAGCCGGATGGTCGGGCGGGAAGTTGAAATCGCCGGCGAGGATCGCGTCGATCGCGTGTGGCGTCGCATCGAAAGGGCTGCCCTTCACCGCGGGGTCTCCGGGCTGCGAGACGCGATGGCAGGCCTCGTCGTGGATGTGGCGAAGCTGCCGCGCCTGGGCCCTGCGCTGCACGTCCGAGTAGTACTCGAGATGCGTGGTCGTCACGCGCAATGCACCCATCGGCGCCTGGAGGATGGCTTCGACCGCCACGCGCGGCATCGTGCTCTTGCCGCGGTCGGCCGGCCACGGCAGCGCGTGGCGCCGCGCCGAGAGCACCGAGTAGCGCGTGAAGATCACGTTGCCGAAACGCCGCCGGCGGCCGCCTTCGCCTCCCACATCCACGCCGAATCCCGGCACTCCCGTGTAGCCCGGAAGAAGGCGCGCGAGCTCGGCGAACTGGTCGCGCTCGTCGTTGCCCGGGAGGCCCGGGAAATTGTCCGCGACTTCCTGTATGCACAGCACGTCGAAGTCGGCAATGGCGCGCGCTTCCCGCACGATGCGTTCGAGGTCCACGCGGCCGTCGAGGCCCCGGCCCCACTGGATGTTCCAGGTGACGAGCTTCACGGCGCGATTATCGCCTACCCCAAAGTCGGAGTTGTCCTATAGGCCCGTACAGGCAAAGCGACGAAATTGCACGTACGAGCCGTTCGCGGCGCGCGACGCCCATTCAACTCGAACCATAAGGAGGCACCCGATCATGCTGTATACCCTTGTCGTCATCCTGCTTGTGCTGTGGCTGCTCGGAATGGTCACTTCGTACACCGTGGGCGGCCTCATCCACATCCTGCTCGTCGTGGCCGTCGTCGTGCTGCTGGTGCGGATCATCAGCGGACGCCGCGCGGTCTGATCGCGCCATCGCCCACAACCACAGGGCGACCGGCACGAGAGTCGGGACGATCAGCGTGGCGAGCTGGTAGCCGAGGGCGAGCGCGGTTCCCTCGGCCACGCCGGGCCTGAAGATCGCCCGACCGCCCTGCGCCGCGACCGTCGCGAATCCCAACGCCGCCTCGCACGCGATTCCCAGCCCGGCGAGCAGGATCAGGACCGCACAACCGGCGAGGATCCGCGCGGGGCGCCTTGCCCGCGCGGCGGCCACCAGCGCGAGGAAGAACGCAAGCCCGACCGTGTGCTTGCGGGCGTTCACCGTGATCTCGAACCAGGTGCCCGGTTCGACATGGTCGCGGTAGCGGATCGACGCATCGGGCTGGACTTCGATCGCGAGGCTGCCGCCGCGAAGCATTGCATGAGCCTCGTCCACGGGGCCCGCCAGCCGCATCGCGCCCGCCGCGACCCAGCCCGCGGCCTGCGAGAGCGGTGCGGACGCCGCGAACCAAAGCGCGAAGAAGACCACGCCCCAGGCGAGGGTCGCCGCGGCGAATCGCATGACCCGGCGCGGGACGGCGAGGATCGCGCCGCCTACCGCGCCGCCGCTCTCGGGAGCGTCCTCAGCCAAACCAGCCACACGATGAGCGCATCGAGCATGATGAGCACCTGCCACACGTACAGGTGGGCCCACTCGAAGACGGTGGGGCTCCACTGGCCGATGTAGAAGAGGCTCACCACGCGCACGAGGTTGAGGAGCGCGATGGCGGCGCTCCCGGCCGCGAGCCCGATCAGCCGGCTCCTCCACGGGGCCGGGTACGCGAGCACCGCCGCGATGAGCACGATCGTCGCCTCGAGGCCGTTGCAGCCCGCGAGGATCGTCACGGCGAAGCCCGTGCTCGTCGAAAGAAGCGTCGCGCCATCGAGCATGACGGACGGGTCCACGAGGCCCGCGGCGGCAGCGGCGGTGCGCGCGACGATCGAGGTCCACGGCGCGACCACCCACGCCTGGCCGGGCGGCGTGAGCTCGGCGGCGAAGAGGAAGACGAGAATCGTGGCGAAGAGGAGCGCGAAGCGGCGCATCCACGGAATTCTACCCGGGCCGCGCCACGGCTTGCCCGCATCCATCGGCCACTCGCCCGATTGCTGCCAGAATCGCCGTGCACGCTCAGGGCGTCGAAAACTGCCTGGGGTGCCTCCGTGGATCGATTCGTTTCCCCGCTCGTCGCCTTGCTCACGAGCTTTTCCGCCACCGCCGCCGACACCGTGGCCCGGCCCGAATGGAGCAAGTACTTCGATGCGAAGGGCGTGGAGGGCACATTCGTGCTCTTCGAGCCCGCCAACGACCGCTACCTCGTGGTCGATCCCGCGCGCGCGAAGCAGGGCTTCATCCCCGCCTCCACCTTCAAGATCCCCAATGCGCTGATCGGGCTGGAGGTGGGCTCCATCGGCGACGAGAACGAGGTCTTCCACTGGGACGGGAAGCCGAAGCCGCGACCCGAGTGGGAGCGCGACCAGACGCTCGCCACCGGCATGCGCTACAGCGTGGTGTGGATGTTCCAGGAGGTCGCGCGGCGCACCGGCAAGGAGCGGATGAAGGAATGGCTCGCGAAGCTCGACTATGGCAACCGCGACATCAAGGGCGGCATCGACCACTTCTGGCTGCAGGGGGCGCTTCGGGTGAGCGCGATGCAGCAGGTGGATTTCCTGCGCAAGCTGGGCGAGGGCGAGCTTGCGATGACGCAGCGCTCCCAGCGCCTCGTGCGCGACGCGCTCGTCGTCGAGAAGACGCCGGCGTACACGCTCTATGCGAAAACGGGCAGCACCGGCCACGTGCGCAATCCGGTGGACTGGTGGGTGGGCTGGATCGAGAGGAAGGGCAAGCCGATCGCGTACTTCGCGATGAACTACACGCCCAACGCGAAGGATCGCTACGAGGACCGCTTCGAGATCGGCCGCGCGATCCTCAACGAAGCGGGCGCGCTTCCTAGCGGATCCCGGCCCTCATGAACGACTGGACGAACTGGCGCTGGAAGAGGAGGAACGCGAGAAGCAGCGGCGCCGAGGTCATGAGCGTGGCCGCCGTGATGATCGACCAATCGACGCCCTGGTCGCCCGAGGAGAACACCTGCAGGCCCACGGTCACGGGACGCGAGGTGACCGAGCTCGTGACGATGAGCGGCCAGAGGAAATTGTTCCAGTGGTAGCTCACGCTCACGAGCCCGAAGGCGAGGTACACGGGGCGAGCGAGCGGCACGTACACCTTCCACAGCACCTGGAGCGCTCCCGCGCCCTCGACGCGCGCGGCTTCGTCCAGCTCGCGCGGGATCGTCTTGAAGGTCTGGCGCAGCAGGAAGATCCCGAAGGCGCTCGCCATGTAGGGCAGGCCGATCGCGGGGATCGAGTCGAGGATGCCCATGCGTCCCAGCGTGCGGTAGTTCTCCACGATCAGCACGTCCGGCATGATCATGAGCTGCACCAGGACAAACGCGAATGCGACGTCCCTGCCCGGAAACTCGAAGCGCGCGAAGGCGTAGGCGGCGAGCGTGCAGAGCACGAGCTGCGCCGCGAGCACCATCGTCACCAGCATGAAGCTGTTGGCGAAGTAGCGGGCGAAGGGCGCGGCATCCCACGCGCGGCGGAAGTTGTCGAGCGTGAGCGGCGCGGCGAGCGCGAGGCGGGTCGAGAATTCCGGCGGGTGGAAGGCCGTCCAGAAGGCGTAGAGGAGCGGCAGGATCCACAAGGCCCCGAGGAGCCACGCCGCGGCGGTCTCGAGCTTCCTCACTGGTAATGCACCCGGCGCTCGAGGAAGAAGAACTGCGCCGCGGCGATCGCGGCGAGGATCGCGAGCAGCACGACGGTGAGCGCCGCCGCGTATCCCGTATCCCAGTAGCCGAAGCCCACCTGGTAGATGTGGAAGAGCAGGAGCGAGGTCGCGTTGTTGGGCCCGCCCTTGGTCATCACCACGATGTGGTCCACGAGCCGGAACGAGTTGATGACCGCGTTCACGAGCACGAAGAGCGTGGTGGGCATGAGCAATGGAAACACCACGCGGCGGAAATAATAGGCGCGCGATGCGCCCTCGAGCGCCGCGGCTTCCGCGAGCGAGGGCGGGATCGACTGCAGCGCCGCGAGGTAGAAGATCATGAAGAAGCCGGCCTCCTTCCAGATCGCCACGATCGAGACGCAGGCGAGCGCGGTCGAGGGATCTCCCAGCCAGTTGCGGCTCGCAAAGCCCAGCGACGTCGTGAGCTGCTCGAGGAGCCCGTACTGCGGCGTGTAGAAGAAGAGCCAGATGTTGGCCACCGCGATCATCGGCAGCACCGTCGGCGTGAAGAACGCCATGCGCATCCACGTGCGCCCCCGCATGGCGGAATTCACCCATAGC